>CAZNOB010000203.1:0-9034 GCA_964574535.1 uncultured Granulosicoccaceae bacterium
ACCAGTAAATCTGTAGACATCGAGGCGTTAACGTCTCAGGCGGCGTTATTGGTTGAGCAAAACAAAGAACTGCAGCACCAGAACGACTGGCTTAAGTGACAGCTGTTTGGGATTAAGCCGGAAAAACGACTTGAACCAAACCCGCATCAAATGTCGTTAGGTGAGGAGTTTAAAACGCCGGAGGATCTTCCCGACATTCGACCCAAACAAAAGATCACCTACGAGCGCGGTGTTGGGCCTAAGATTCGCCCTGAATATTTTACGATGGGTGTCTAATTTACCGTAACTTTTTACGATGGGTGTCTAACTTACCGCCTTAACTTACCGGTGTACTTATCAGCGAAATCTTCATCTTACGACTGGTTATGGGCACATAATCCCAAAATGCATGATGGCCCCATAACGGATTGTATTCTGAGGTACCTGCGTTTCCAGTGTTTATCCGCTGAACAAACATACTATGTATATAATTGTTATTGTTTGCATATTTCTTTCTTCGAACCTTTGCCTGGGTATAGCCTCTAACAACTGTACGGCCTTGAACCGTAGCATAGCTAAGCACCATTAATCAGGAGAAAGAACAATGCAAAATAATGATCTCTTCGTAAGCACCTGCGCCATATGCTTTGGGATTTCATGTTTAGTCGTAGTATTCGGCGCGATGGGCCTGGTAGCTTAAAGCACTCTTTTAACTTCTGTCTATGATCAACGATAAATGTCGCAGCAGGCGTCATTTATCGTCGATCGATTCAGTCGGAACATAAAAATATTTTATAAAACACCTTATTTATTAATTTCCGAGAGCGCTTTCTTTACAAGCTGATCTGCTTGTCTGGTGGTCTTAGGCAATCGAAATTTGGGACTGAGCTTCAGAATCCAGTCTATGGTTTCGGGCAACGTAATTTTGAGCCCCGGGGAAACGTACACAGGTTTGACTCCGGTCTGGGTGCGTAAAACGTTTCCAACAATTTCACCGTTGAGTTGAAGTGTAGCAATTTGTCCACGTGCTGTTTCAACCTCGCTAGTTGCCGTAAGCAAGGGAGTTTTTGCACAACCGATACTGGGTATGTTTGTGAGTAACCCAAGATGATTGGCTAATCCGAAGCGACGTGGATGAGCAATACCATGACCATCGCACACAATAAGCTGAGGCTGTGTGGTGAGCAGACTCAAGGCTTCCAAAACTGATGGTAGTTCGCGAAAAGAAAAGAGGCCCGGAATATACGGGAAATTTGTTTTTTGAATTGCAGTCGATTTGTCTATCACTTCAAGATTAACTGCATCAAACACTACTGCAGCAGCGACGACGGTATCAGTGGATTTAGCATAAGCGACATCGACGCCAGCAACATAATCCACTGGTTTTTCGAGTGTTGCCAGAACAATCTTATTCGCAAGCTGTTCCTGCAGTTCCAGTGCCGCTGTTTCTGTTAAGTTCCACGTGTGCAATTTATTTTCAATTCATTTGAATATAGGTATTTATGTTTCAGATTGATTTCTAATAAAAGCCAGCGCTGAACATTGACTATAAAATATTCAGAATCACATTCTCTCTTAATTCTCGCATTTACTGAAATCGAAGTCTTGTGGTCCTTACTCGCTAATTTCAAAGCAATTTAAAAATGAAGTAAAACTGTCTGCGACGCTGGCGACATTGCTGTAGTCGGGTTCAGTATCATCACTTTTCTCAAAAGGCATATACCAGTAATAAATGTGACCGTAGTGATCTTTGTTTACGTCTATAAGATATTGACTACCTCCCTGGTCGTTTGCAATTGGAATCGTACCTTTTGGTATTCGCTGGCTAAGTGAAAATTTTTTATAGTTGTATTCTAAGTCCAATCCGGGTACGGCTGGATTCTGAACGCCAAGGGAATACATATAGTCCAGACCTATCTCCTCCGTTTCATCCGCCCATGATTTATCGCCCCACGTAATTTGCAGCGTTAGCTCGTCTTGATCTTTTGGTCTCCCTCCATTGATGCTGAGAAGGAACTGTCGGTAGTCGGCTGGCAGGTCTGCACCAATCTGTTGTTCAAATTGAAGCAAATCATCATTATTTGCTAGCTTGTTGTTTGTTTCGAATTGAAGCGTCAAAAGTCTTCCCCTGTAATGAGATGCAAGTTAATTATTCTCTATATAATACGCGTGAATGATCAAAAGAAAGAGCTCAAACTTGAGGACCAAAGTAACTAATCTGTACGCTTAAATCAGTGAGATTACCACGGCTCTTGCCGCTACTACTGATCCGTAAACTGCCTGCCAGCGTAACTATAGCCTTTTAACTACTGCCAGTAGGAGTAGCTTACTGTTGAAGTCCCTGACACAACCACTGATCGGACCACGTCGCAGATTGTCCCACACGCTAATACAAGCGGGTCTGGCAGCCTTGTGGCTGCTCGTTACCACAAATAAGTCAACGGGAGCGCGAAGTAAACGGCGGCAATCAACAGCAGTCTGTGGTGCTGGAATGTTTGCATTGGCTATAAGCAGTGTATTAACTTTGCAAACTGCCAGTGCAAGCGAACCATCTCTCGATGTGAAGCTTTCCATTGGTGGTAGCTGGCAGCAGCGCAATGACGTGCAAATTCCGAACAACGAGACCGCAACCCGCTTCTCACTCGACGAGGCAGTTGATACAGGAGCGCTGCCATTAGTGCGTCTCGACGCGAAGTGGGCCATCAATGACCGCCATGGTGTTCGCGTTTTACTGGCTCCGCTGGAGTACACAGAATCGGCTGACTTCGATGAAGTTGTTCGCTTCGCCGGAGAAAGCTTCGATACAGGTGAACGCCTCGATGCAACTTATCGATTTAACTCATGGCGTGTGGGTTACTTCTACACGCTGAAAAATACTGCCACAACCCTTTTCAGAATCGGCGGCACACTCAAGATACGCGACGCGGAAATCCGACTTTCGCAAGGCACGGTCACCAGCTTCGATGATGACGTGGGTCTGGTGCCTTTGCTTTACCTGGCCGGGGAATATCGGTTGACAGACCGATGGACGCTCGGTGCGGATCTCGATGGACTTGCCGGTGGTCCGGGGCGCGCCATCGATGCAGGAGTTGCTCTGGATTATAAACTCTCCACAGACTGGCATATCGGTGTCGAGGCCAGGTTGCTTGACGGTGGTGCAGACGTTGATGACGTCTTCAACTTTGCGACTTTCACCTCTGCCGCACTTAGCTTGCGTGCGCGGTTCTGATTGAAAATAGCAATGCAATATCAATTATCAATTCATTCATTCATTGAAGCCTACATTTTAATGTAATTTGAATCGCACATGTCGCAATACAAGACCTGCTCCCCTTATTTCCGCGTGTTTCCGCAAAGGCATGTTTTTTAGGGTGAGTGTTTTCTCAGTTGATTGTCTTTCTTGTGTAATAATAGGCTATTAGATTGATGTCACTGCTTTGGATTGTTACGCTGAATAAACTCGGTCAGGTCGCGGGCATTATCAGGTTCTACAGGATCATCAGGGTGAATTTTCGGCTCAACGTATTCTGTATTTATGCGGTAGCCCTGCTTAATTAATTCGACTTCCTTTTGGTATCGATGACTCTTACTAATTTTAATTTCATCAACCCAATGTGCCTGCCACTTATCACGCGTTTCTCCGCTAAAATGCTCCTGTGCGTGAGCTTCACGAGAAAATAGTTTGTAGTTAATAAGATAAACCCCTTTGCCTTCACTTTCCATAAATTGAGGGTTACGTCTAAAGCTAACGATCATAAAAACATCTTCCACATGGAACATCCAGCTATGATCAGCGCCTAGTCGCATCCATTCGTCAAGTGTCGGAACGTACGATGGATCCGGCTCGTATGTTCCGTCTTCGATTGCATACCTAATTGATTGTTGGCCTGCTAGTCGAGGTGAAAAATATTCTATATAAGGATTCCAGCCGATAGTCAGAAGTTCATGCAGTGTTTGCATGAACAGAACGCGAGCTTCATCATGACTAACAAATTCGTCTGAGACTAAGCTGCTGTTGATACTAAAATAATCTATACCTTTCTCCGGGTAGTCCACGTCTTCTGTGCCTGTACTGCTTAGTACATACTTGATTGTAAAACCATAATTAGCATCATTGATTATCACCGTTCCCTTTTGATTGCTTTCCCAGTTTTGTTCGTAGAAAGTTAGTCCGGCTGGTTGTTTATCTATATTGCTTCCCACATCGAGTTGGTTTTGGGAGTGATAGTCCTCTGGAATTATGCCGACGTGAATGCGTAAAGTAAGTGATGACATATAGGATTCCTTGTTTTTTTTGTCCTCACAACCTAAAAACATCAGGCTGCCGAAAAGTATAACAGTACTAATTTTCACTAGTAAACCAACGCTGCATCTGGTGTATCAACCCAGCTGGACATGACCCGTAACTGTAGGTGCATATAGGTTTCTTTTTGTATCATAAGGCGATGAAATTTATCTGCAGCTTTCCCGATCCAATTCATACGGCTTTCGAAGTTTTCCACTATCATGTCATCAGGCGCCAATGACTTCAGCTCAGCATCATCTATCTCACACTTATAAGTGAAAGTGAGTTGATAAGTGGGTGACATCCAGTTAATCCATTTTGAACGTTGGAGTGATGCCCAACCGGCAAAGTCAGGATTTTCATAAATCAAAGGTTGTAGAACAGCACGTTGTTCGTGATCAGCCACCGCCATTAATTGGGCCAGCTGAAGTTTTCGCCTTGCCCTCCCAATCTGTTGGCTTTCTATTTTTTCTATCAGTTCGAAGCTTTTTAGAATATCCTGTGAAGGCTTAAATTGCTTTAATGCACCAATCGATGCCGCCGCCCAAGGTAGATCATAAGTGATTTTTTTTACCGGTTCTTCCAGTGTGTTGGCATCACGCTTTCTCTCGCACATCATGCCCTTGCGAAAATTCTCGGGATAGTGATTATAGAACCAGTGGGATGCAGCTATATCGGTAAATAACCACAAGTTACCCTGCCCGAGGCCGCGTGGTATTGTCTTAAATGCTATATACATGGCGTTTAATTGCCACGACTGAAGCAAACAGGCGACAGTTTTACTCGCAAATGCACCTAGAGCCATCCAATAATATCTTCCCTGTTTCTCCAGTGTTCCACCGTCCTCGATCTCTAGATAAAAACGGGCATATGTAGCTGCTATGCGCTTGGCACGGGCCTCAAAAAGATCGACAAGCTTATAATCGTTCTCACCTACTTTATCTGACAACCGCAAGTACGTGAATTGATGCGCCAATGACCACAACAAGTCACAGTTACAAGCTATAATCTCTGTTTTATTGTGTTGGTCATTTTTAGCGGTTATTGGCTGCTCTATCGGCATAAACTATCCTTGGTTTCTACGCTAATGAAAGGTATCGGAGTTACGTCTTTATCCAGCTTGTGTTGATCGTAAGTTTTGCCCAAACTATATAAAAATCAATCTCTTCGTTTTCAGTTGTCGATACTATATCCGTTATTCCTAAAAAGGATGTTCTTGCATCGTCGATATGCAATGGCTCGGCAGATTTTCCTGACTGTATCGTTTTGTATGGAATGCCTTTAACAGGCGCGCCATTCTCCGCCAGAAGTTGGAATCTCAACCTAAATAAATCTTCAACCTCATCCTCATTATCGTTATCTGATGTGATGCTCACGGCTTCGCCGATTTCTGTCATGAAATATACTCCTTCTTTTACTCACTCTTTCCGCTCATATATCATATTTAGTATCTCCTACATCCTTGTTCCTGGAACTCATGAATTTTACCATAAAGCCTTTTTTAAACCTCAAATTTATCGATAAAAGCGAGGTCAGGTAAAGTGAGCAGGTCTTGCAACATACAATCAATTCATGCACTGGAACTTCTACATCAAAAAATTAGAATCGAACATGCCCTGGACTTGACCACCTTTGTTTCCTTCTAATCGGTTTAGGCCTCCTTCAATTCTAAAGCTAAGCCCACGCGTGTCGAAGCAGCGTTTTGCAACGACAATCCGATTATGGAAATATTCACTGTTCTTTATAATAGGGGTCTCGATAAATTTGCGTTGCCGAAAATATCTTTTGTTTCAGGATCACACTTAGTCAGATTGATGGTATTTAAATACTGCTTCAATACTCAGTTCAAAAACGTTCGATATCTTGAACACCAACTCTAACGTCGGCGTGTACTTGGCGTTTTCGATGGCTAGATTATTTGCCTAGTCACTCCCACCTTACTTGCCAACTCTTTCTGAGTCATTTCTCCATGCTACGAATCGTAGCGGTCTAATTTCTTTGCTAATGAGATTACTTTTCAATTCCGTTCCAGCCTGGAGCAGTGTTAATTTGGTGACCGGTTCTGCAACCACTGAGAGCACATAGACAAAGACTATCGTATTGATTGCCAATATTCCTTGCAGCGCCACTGGAATGTGCATTTTTTTGCTGAATCGCCAATGTACCTTGACTCTCCTGTAACCGGAGACTGCATTCCAATCCGGCCAGGGCAGTAGTCTCCGGCACTGCAAACAGGACGACGGCGCTCAAGAACTGGTGATTCTACAGACTAATTTATAGCTGAATTTGTGGCTTACTACCCCATGACTGGCAGATGGCTTGCTTGTTGCGAGCATGCCGTAAATGAATAGACAATTTTTCAGGCGCGCGCCGGCGGCTCGAAGGTGGTTTTAATTGGATCACCTGCTTAGACGCTCATTTGGCAATATACCGGTTCAGAAACTACTTACCGTAGTTTTCTGTGTGTTGTTGTTTTTGTCTGTTGCATCTGCCGTGTGGCTGTTGATCAGCAGCGCTAACCGGATAGTGTCCAAAGTAGTAACGGACAATGCCTACACTACCACCACACAGGCTACCCTCGAGATTGAGCGCTTCCTCGGCACACCGGCCATACTGGGGCAGTCGGTGGAAAATGCGTTACTCGCCGGCTACATTGATCTGAATGATAGAGATTCTGTTACACGCTTCATGTTTCAACTACCGCAACGCAATGCCGACTATGGCGTTAGCGGTGTCTATATTGCCAAACCTAACGGTGATCTGGCCAGTATCGATGCCGAGTTGCGCGACGGTGTAACAGCGTGGTCGCTGCTGCATGCCTCTGCCGCAACGAACGGCATGCTCAACATTCACGACATCAATGAAGACGGCAGTGCTGGCAGGCTACGCCTGACCGGAAAGCCGTACAATGCCACCAATCGCCCCTGGTTCAAAAAGGCTGTAGCCAGTTCATATTCCGTCTGGACCAGCGTTTATCAGGATGCCTCCTCCGGCCAACCAGTACTGACCTGGGCACGTGCAATCAGAAATGTCGAAGGTGAGCTAATAGCAGTAGCGGGTGTGGACTTACTGATATCGCGGATTCGACAGTTTCTTGAGCAACTGCCCGGCAATGAGAATTCCACCATCATACTAACGGGCAGCAGCGGTAGATTGATTGGCAATAGGGCGATGCCACAGGGCGAGACTAGCGCCAGCGAAGATCAGCTACAGCCCCGACAAGTACTCAATTACATCAATGAACAGTACGATGGCATCACCTCATTAAACCAGAAGTTTGAAGCGCAAGTGACTGTTGAAAATCACCGCGGCCTGCTGAAAGTAGTGCCACTGACAGAAAGTAAGGAGCTCGCCTGGCGCGTTGGGGTGTTTGTACCGCTGTCCAATTATCTCAGCTCTCCCGGCAACCACATAGTCAGGATCATTCCGTTAGGGTTGCTTTCCCTGTTTATCGTCTGGGTTGCATTGCAGTTGTTTTTACGACTGATGGTAAAACCATTGCTACGTCTGAAGGACGCCGCGAATCAAATTGCTGACGGGCGTTTCGATGTTTTTATCGATACCAGCTCTTCAAACGAAGTTGGAGAACTGGCGTCCTCAATCGAATCAATGCGCTCGCGACTGAGCAAATCGTTTACCGAAACTAACAGGCAAAAAGTCAGAGCAGAAACCACACTGGCATCAATTACAGATGGCGTAATCACCATTGGAAGCAACGGCAACGTCGAATACATGAATCACGCTGCATTGGCGACGTGTGGCTTAAGTGCAGATGATGTTGTGGGCAAACCACTGGAACAGGTTTTCAGCGCACACGACATAAGCAGCCAGGAGCCACTTGATTCACAGACAGTAAAAAACATAGTCAAGAACGGCAAACCCTACGACTGTAATCTGCAAATGCTGGACTCGACAGAGCAACAGCGAACAATTGAGTGTCGACTATGCCCACTAACTATAAAAGCTGACTCACCGGGACGCGGTGCTGTTTTAGTGTTTAGTGATGTAACGGAACAGGCGGCGCTGAAATCAGAACTGATGCGCCAGGCAAGCACCGATGATTTGACCGGCCTGATGAACAGACGACAGTTCGAAAAACACCTGCATAGTACGGTTGAATCCGTTGCGGACACCGAAATTTCGCACTGCCTATGTTACATGGATCTGGATCAGTTCAAAGTTGTAAACGATACCTGCGGCCATGTTGCCGGTGATGAATTGTTGCGCCAGATAGGGCAACTGTTGCGCAACCTTGTTCGACAGGGCGATGCGATTGCCCGCCTGGGCGGTGATGAGTTTGCTATGTTGCTGGATCGCTGCATGGTAGAGCAAGGTACCCGTGTAACAGAAAAGCTGTTAACTACCATCAATGATTTTCGGTTTGTTTGGGAAGATCGGGTATTTAGCATTGGCATCAGCATTGGCATGGTTGCTATTGATCAGCACACTATCAGTGCGACTGACGTACTGGCCGATGCCGACACCGCTTGCTACGCCGCGAAAGAAGGCGGCAGAAACCGTATTCATGTTTATCACCCTGAGGACAGCGATCTGGCAGAACGGCGCGAGGAGTTGCAACTGGTCAACGAAATTGATTCTGCGTTGGTCAATGGGCGATTCAAGCTGTTTACGCAGGAAATTCGTCCAATAGACGGTTTTGCAAATCGCTGCGCACACTTTGAAGTCTTGGTACGAATGTATACTGCGAGTGGCTCGCTGGTGTCTCCTGATCGTTTTCTCCCCACCGCTGAACGATTTAATCTGGCTTCT
>CAZNOB010000204.1:0-9033 GCA_964574535.1 uncultured Granulosicoccaceae bacterium
CCTAAATTATTTGCTGTTTTTCCATTGCAGAAAGACTAATTATTGTATATAAATACAGTACAAAATCAGCTAAATCGCCAGCATCACTTGTTAGCACAAGATCAGGATTTAACACCATGCCCAAAAAGAAATCCAGGAGCAAAAAAGCGCCAAAGGAAAAGCGCTTTCTTACCGACAGACAAGAGGAAATCCTGCAACTGATCTGCCAGGGTATACGCGAATACGGCATGCCACCCACACGTGCCGAAATTTCAGAAACACTGGGTTTCAGCTCTGCAAATGCGGCAGAATCACATCTGCGCGCACTTGAACGAAAAGGCATGATCGAAATACTGGTCGGCTCATCGCGCGGCATTATGATTCTGCCAGAAGCCGCTGAACACGTAGAAGACTGCCGCATACTAACCACAGAAAGCGAAGCCGTCCCATTACCCGTTATCGGCAGAGTCGCCGCAGGCGAGCCCCTGCTCGCTATTAATAATGTAGAAGACCACTACCTGATTGACCCCGAGCTGTTTGATCCGCCAGCAGACTACCTGCTGAGGGTAAAAGGCATGAGCATGTGTGATATCGGTATCATTGACGGCGACTTGCTCGCCGTTCACAGCACCAAAGAAGCACGCAATAAGCAAATCGTTGTCGCCCGAATCGATGATGAAGTCACCGTAAAAAGATTCCATCGCGCACGTAACAAAGTCACTTTATACCCGGAGAACGAAGACTTCGATCCCATAGAAGTAGACCTGAAAACCCAGGACTTCGCCATCGAAGGAATTTACGTTGGTGTACTAAGGCACGACATCAGAAAACGCAGATAAAAATATCAACCCACAACCAGGCCATGAGGCATGCTTGACATGTCTTCATGCAAGAGATAATGCAAACAAACAGATGTTTAATAACAAGCCATAAATTAAAAAATACACCCCACCCCCGACTCAGCTCCGACCCTTCACCAGTTGAAACAACGGCCGCCCTGAAAGAACACTTAAAAAGAACCAACAGACTGTTAAAACAGCCCAACAAACCCTATCGCAAAACAGCATCAAAATAAGGAAGAAAAAGAAACCAAAACAACATAAGAGCCCCCAACCTCATGACTCTGGAAGCACTCCTAAAACACCCCGCTCTCTGGAAAGGCCGCCAACAACAAAATAAAAAGGCCACTCTTTCCACCGGCTACTCCGCGCTGGATGCCGCACTCCCTTCTAAAGGATGGCCCATTGGTGCACTGACAGAACTGATGGTCACTCAGGAAGGCATTGGTGAATTAACACTTTTGCTTCCTGCGCTACATGCGCTAACAAAACAGCAACAGTGGACCGCTCTGGTTGCCCCACCGCACATTCCTTATGCGCCCGCGCTACTCAATGCCGGCATTTCAATTGAACGAATGCTCATTGTTGATTCTCCCAATGACCACAAAGATGCACTATGGGCCACAGAGCAACTACTGCGCAGCGGTGTATTTTCTGCCGTTATATTGTGGTCCGAAAAAAATGGCGATGACCGACAACAACGCCGCTTGCAACTGGCTGCAGAACAAGGCAACGCATGGGCGGTATGTTACCGGCCATGCCGCACAGCAAATAGCGCATCCCCAGCGGGGTTGCGTATTGTTTTGCAACACAACAACGGGTTGCAACTTAACATCATTAAAAACCGTGGCGGACAACTACGACACGTCAATCTTGAAGAACAAGAAGCTCATATTAAAAACAACACAATTACCCGATTACCTCCAAACAATTCAACCCGACAATGAAAAATAAGCTCGACCGGGGACATAGCAATAAAAACGACCTCGGTAAAAAAGAACACACTGACAAAAAAAACAACAAGACAACGACTAAAAATAAATCCAGACCAGAAAATCTTCTATGGGCAAGTCTTTACTTACCTGATTTACTGCTGGATACACTGGAAAGAGACAACCACAGCAACAACCAATGTAGCGACACCAACGCCATAGCTATTACCGAACGCCTGCATAACAGACAACAAATTCGAAGCTGTGATAAAAAAGCACAACAGGCAGGCATTCATCACGGCATGGCATTAAACAGCGCTTATGCCCTGTTACCTGCATTAGCAGTAGTTGAATACAATGAAGAACATGAGGCGCGCTTATTACAGCAGGCTGGTGAATGGGCCATGCAGTTTTCATCTGTGGTTTGCCTGCACCCGCCCAATCACATACTGATAGAAATAGCAGGCAGCCAACGTTTATTTGAAGGATTCGACACGCTGATTGCTCTTATTGAGCAAGAACTGCAAAAACTCGGGTTTAATGGCCAAATAGGTATTGCCCCAACACCACTGGCTGCAAATTTATTGGCTCGCGCCAATATACGCCGGGGTATTGTGCAAAAAAGCCGACTTCCGAATACCATCAGTGAACTGCCTGTCAGCATGCTGGAGCTTCCTGCCGACACTATCAAGAGCTTGCAACGCTCGGGGATACGACAGACAGGCGGCGTTCTTAATGTATCACCTTCATCTTTGACCCGGCGTTTTGGCCCCTCTTTTGTGAATTATCTGGATCGGCTACTGGGCAATCATCCGGACCCTCGAACGCCGTTAAGATTGCGTGATTTTTTCGAGCGCAATCTTGACCTGATACCTGATGTGCGTGACACCAATGCCTTGCAGTTTTCTACCCAGCGAATGATCAATGAACTGGCGGCCTTTCTGATTATAAGAGACTGCGGCATTAACCAGTTCGTATTTACTCTGCGCCATCAACGACATGCCGACACCACCTTAGAGCTACACTTTTTACAAGCCACCAGCCAGGCAAAGCATCTGCATAAAGTATTGACAGAAAAGCTTTCCCGCACCACTCTGCCTGCCCCTGTATGCAGCCTGCATTTAATCGCAAATACTTTTAGCGAAATCGAACGCGATGCCGCTGACTTTTTCATTAAGAGCCGCCAGCAACAAAAAAGTCTGGGAGAAGTCATTGATACTTTAAGCTCACGACTGGGGAAAAACACACTCTATACACTATCTTCTGTAGACGATCATCGCCCCGAAAAAGCATGGAAAAAATCCCCGCCTGACAACAGCGTAGAGCCCTTAATGCACTGGCCTGAGCGCCCCCTATGGCTGCTCAGAGAACCCAGAGCAGTGTCAACAGATCTCTACCGACGACTGTCCATAGAAAGCGATGCAGAAAGAATCGAAACCGGATGGTGGGAAACTGAAGATGTGCGGCGCGATTACTTCATGGTCTGCGACCAGCGCGGTACTCGTTATTGGGTCTATAAAAAACGGGATGACAACAACACACTTTTTATACACGGCGTATTCGCATAGGCAACCTCATCAGTACTCGACCACATCACAAAAACAGAGGCAACCACTGCCAGAAGCCAGCGCCGGTGAATTGAGTGCAAGTGAATTAAAGGTCGCGGATCGTATTCCGATAGCAATTAATGGATAACGAGGCCAGGCCACGATTACCACTAATCGGAGCACTCGTAAATTGTTATCGCCCAAATACGGTTAATTCACGGTGACCCATGAGCTTACGAAAACTATTTACTCATCGCAGTACGCTGGTAATCAGTGTCGGCTTATCCCTGGCCGCGTGTGACTCTGCGGTCATCACCGGGCCCGCTCCTTCAGAACTCGCGATCGGTGCAGCTCAGCAAGCGCCCACCCTGTTACAGAATGCTGACTTTGAAGCTGGCTCAAATGCCTGGCAATCCTGTAGCCCGAACGGCAGCGCCGAGATCATCAGTGACGATGCAAGTGATGGTACTCAGGCCATGAATGTTAACAACGGCGCTTGTTTGTCTCAAAACGTGCAGGTAGACACAGGAGCCACTTATCAGTTGAACTGTCAGGCCAAATCTGCTGGTGACGCCTGGTCAAGCGCCACAATGGCTTTTCTGGATCAAAACTTACAGCCGCTTGATCGCATAGAAAAAGCGATTACTTCAGAAAATTATTCCACGCTAATCACCACCATGACTGCCCCCCCGTTTACCAGCTTCGCTGAGATTCTGATTTACAGTGAGGGCTCCGCAACTATTGACGACTGTACTCTTAGAGAGATCACCGTTGAACTGCCACCAATCGCGCTGGCAAACGGCGAGTTCAACAATGGTCTGGAAAACTGGCAACAGTGCCAGAGCACAGGATCTGCAGAAGTGAACAATGGCAACCTGGAGTTATCCGGAGGTACCTGCGTTTACCAAAACATCGACGTAAGCGAGGCCGTAGCTCTGAGCCCTGACAACCAGCCAATGACGCTGAATTTACTGTGCGATGCCGTGGCAAAAACAGGCGATAACCACGCGAGCTTTATAGTTGCGTTCCTTGATGAAAACAATGATCCGGTAGCAAACACCGAGAGTACCATCACTACAGCAACAACCAGCAGCGCGGTCAGGCTGAACGCACCTGCCAGTGCCAGCAACGCAGAGATAATGATTTACAGCAATGCCGACCTCACAGTCGGCAAGTGCGAAATCAACAATGACTAGGAGAATTCGCCCCGGCGAGCGGTGCGCGCGGTAGCGCGGCTAACTAGTGCCCATCCAGAAACAAGCGCTACTGCGAACCACTGATTGCACGCGATCTTTCACCGACTACATGTAGTTATTTAGAATGACTAAACGCCCACATGTAGTCGGTAAAACCTCACGCACCTCAGTGATTCTCGCTACGCACCTGTTTCTGGATGAGCACTAATCTAACATGACGTCCCTGCCGGGGACCTTCATTTTTGAAAAGACCAGGCGGAGTCACTTTTCAAACGACGAAAAAGTAACCAAAAGTCGTCTTGCGACTACTCAGTCCTTCGGGTGCCTGCGGCATTATGAGAGTGATCATGCAGGTGGATAGCGCGTGCATGATCACTCTTAAAACTGATTAAACGCGGGTAGATCAAGAGCGAAGAGCAAGAGCGTGACACAAGAGCGAACGCTTTGCGTTTTTTCGTCTGGTTAGCGTAATCACTCGACGGCTTTGTATGTTGTCGAAAATCTCTATGCACTAAAATCAGACGCTTACGCATTTGTTAGATGAAAGCCTGCGCTGTAGAACCTCTGCTACTGCGAACGCGCCCTGACGTTACATTGTTTTTCGTGAAGTTAGCACGCAAATGCGCCTCAAACGGTCGAAACATCGTCTTCGACACGGCATGCTGATGCTAAGCAGATTACTGGATCTGACGCTCAATTTGCGATTCCCGGTAGGTTATATAACTCGCAGAAAACACCAATATCGCCCCACCCAACACCACATAAAAATCAAGAGCTTCTGCAAATAGTACAACCCCCGCCACGCTGGCCCACAGTAACTGTAAAAACGAAATAGGTTGTAAAACAGATAGCGGAGCACACTTGAACGCCAGCGTCATCGTGTAATGACCCAGTGTGGCAAACACTGCTGTAACGCTAAGCAACAGCAGTTCCAGCCATGTCGGTGAAACCCAATTCAGCAGTGCCGGCACCAGCAACGTTAAAGTGCAAATAAAAGACAGGCCAGCAACAATCGCAAGTGGATCGGAGTCTTCGGTGAGTTTTTTGGCAAGTATCATCGAAAGTGCAAACAACGGTGTTGTCATTATCTGCGCAATCTGCCCAATTGAAATTTCATTAAAACCCGGTCGTACTATCACCAACATCCCGATGAATCCAACAACCACTGCTGTAAGTCGACGCGCATGTAGCTTTTCACGCAGAAAAATAGCCGCAGCCAGTGTTATCACGACCGGTGTCAAAAAACCTAGCGCAGTGACTTGCGCGATCGGTATTCTAGCCATGGCAAAAAACCATAAAATCACTCCCAGGCCATGTGCCACACCGCGCAAGCCCATCATTGCCGATGCGTCAAACCTGAGCGTCCCCGTATATATTCGGTAATACACTGGAATCAGAATCAATGTACCCACGAAGTACCTGATAAAAGCGGATTCTGCTGCCGGTATTCTTGGTCCGATATAGCGCACTGACACGGTTACGCTGAGAAAACACAGGCCCGTGATAAACATCCAAAAAATACCACGGCTCGTGGTAGACTTTGCCGGCTCAAAAGTCAACAGATCAGCTCTATAGGGCTCATGCACTTTTATCTCAGTCGCTGACCAAAAACTAACAACATGTTAATTAAATGTTACACATTGTATGTGCAACGGACACAAAAGACACTGTCTAAGTGACGAACCGTTAATTCTCCGGCGAGAGACGCATGGTAAGGCCGCTTTTTGCTTCCAGCGTAATAGAGCAATCCCAGAAACATAGTAGACTTCGGTCGATTCCAAAACTCATTGAAACAGGTTCTTTGAACATGCGTAAAACTTTAATCGTGCTTGCCGTTGCTGCTTCACTGTCAGCCTGCGACAGCGAAGGCATTGACCGAGTAGACTTCGCGAATATCGGCGGCTCAGATCAAACCAGTTCTGAACAGTCTACCGACGAAAACAGCTTATCCAGTGATAGCGCCGGCACACCAACAGCAAGCTCTCCCATTGCCGATGATGTCACAGATTCAAATGAAAGTGACAACAGCACTAATCCGCTGGGTGGCAGTGGCTCTAGTGACGGTGGCGAAAACAGCACTAACCCGCTAGGCGGCAGTGGATCAAGCGATGGTGGCGAAAATTCCACAAATCCTCTGGGGGGCAGCGGCTCAAGTGACGGTGGCAACAGTGGCACAGACGATTCAGCTGATAACAGCACAGGGGATGGCGGCACTGGTGAAAGCAGCACCCTGTTCCTCGATCCGCCAACCACAGGCACCACTTTCGTCAGCACAATGAGCCCGATCAGATCGACTCAAACAGAACACACCATCACACCTTCACTCGATGAAAACAACAATCCGATCATGAACGGAAATTGTCCCGTGGTTCAATTCCACGACAATCTAAAATTTGGTGATTTTATTCTGGCCACCAATGCCTGGAATTTCTGCGCCTCAAGTCTGCCCAATTGGGTTCAGACAATTTCTGTATCCGAATCCAACGGCAAAGTGATGCCACGCTGGGACTACGACTGGGGCAATGAATCTGATGTTCGTGGCGCCGTATGGCTGGTGAAATCTTACCCGGAAATCATCTACGGTATTAAATCTCCAAACGAATTCTCGGGCAGCTCGCTGAACGAAACTCCAGTCGAAACAGGCCTGCCTGCAAGGGTCGACGACTTACCATTCTTCAAAATTGACTACGCATTTTCGAGTGACGAGTACCCGACTCGAAGCAAAGAATTTAATGGTCAAACACTGAATGGCGAACGCAACGTGGCTATCGAGTCGTTTTTTCACGAACTCGGTGGAGACTGCGATATCGATACATTGGTGCGAAACGGCAATGAAAGTAATCAACGCTTCGAAATCATGGTCTGGGTGGACCGTGGCGAAGAACGACTACCGGCAGCCCCGAATGACTATGTCACTTCAGCGGAGCTTGATGGCATCATGTACGACATATACACCAAGCCATCAGACGAAGAATACATTGCATTCGTCGCACAAAATCCAACCACCTCCGGTGAATTAAACTGGACTACATTTATCGAGTGGACTCGAACTTATTCACACCGTGTGAATGAAGTATTCGGGCGCGGTTTTGATACTGTAAAGCTGCAAGACGACTGGTGTATGGCGAACATTCTTCTGGGCACAGAAATCTGGTGGGGCAATGGTTACTTTCAAGCAGATGAGTGGACCATTCATCGCACAGTCAGGTAACAACAGCATCACATTAAAAATGGAAAAGCCGGCAATAGCCGGCTTTTTTTTGCACAAAATCTACATCCAATCACTTTCTAACTCACCGCTTTCGGATTACCTATGGCTCGGCTGATCACATGTGACGAATCTTCTTTATCCAAAGAGACACTGGAAATACTGGAACCAACAAGAATAAATGGCAAGCTGGCCGATGTTTATCTGCAATTCGCTAATAGCGAACCAGCGCTTGCAGCCTACATGTCCATGGAACAAAAACTTCGAGAGGGATCCCTGCCAGACCATGAGCTCGAAGCGATAAAATTACTGGTCAGCCAACTCACGGAATGTGACTACTGCCTTGCAGTACACACATTGAAGGCACGCAAGGCAGGCATTGATAAAGAAACGCAACTGGCAATACGCAGCGGATCAGACACGGGAAACCCCAGGATCAATACCATTCTTGAAATCGTGCGTCACTTTTTTGAGAAAAAGGGACCACTACCAGAGTCGCTGATCGACTCCGCCAGAGCCCTGGGACTGGTCGATGCCGAGTTGGTGGATATAACCATGGCCGTCAGCACCATCTTTTTCACCAATATTACCAATCATATAAACCACACTCAGGCTACACTGCCCGCTGCCCCGCCACTTAACCCGAATTAATCACGATAATCGGCGGCATCCACTTGATCTCAGACTCCACGACGAGTTTTTTCTTTTATTGAAGATCACTAACGACGACTACCGGGCTACCGCACATTTTATGATCTCAAAGGACTGCAATTGAAGCTGCCACCGGTTATAATTCCTCCCCGCATTCAAACAAGGTCAGCGCAGTGGCATTCGATGTAGAAGGCAAGCTTCATAAAAAATTCGATACTGAACAGAAAACAGATTCTTTCCGTGCACGTGAGTTCGTACTGGAAATCGCAAGCGGACAATATCCGCAGATGATCAAATTTCAACTCACACAAGACAAGTGTGAACTACTGGATGCCTATAACGAAGGTGACAATCTTTCGGTACACTTTGATCTGCGCGGCAGAGAATGGAATGGTAAATACTTTACCAACCTTAACGCCTGGCGTGTAGACAATGCAGCCAGCGCCAATGCCGGATCCGATCCTCGCGAAGCGCCACCTCTGGCAGAGCCTGATAATCGCGACTACGACGAAGTTCCATTCTAAAATCCGCAACAGCGCAGACTCAAGGCTTACTACCTAAGAAATAGTTTTGTCGCACAGTATAGTGCGGCAAATCCATCACCACAGAGGTCGCTATAACCGTGTTCTCGCATGTCACGTTTGGTAGCACAGATATTGACAGAAGCTGCCGCTTCTACGA
>CAZNOB010000205.1:0-6988 GCA_964574535.1 uncultured Granulosicoccaceae bacterium
TCACTTACGAAAACCACCAGCGTTCGGCGATACGTGAGCCATCCATCTGCCACAGGTTACCAATGGTTCCACTGTTCGCCAGTTTAGTGGAATGTGCATCCACGTAGTTGGCATACATGGGAACAACCGTTCCACCATCATCTGAACACAGTTGCTGCATTTCGTGATAGATGGTTTCCCGTTTACCTGAATCCAGTTCTGCACGGCCCTGGAGAAGTAATTCCTGAAAACGCGCATTTTCCCACGCGGTGTCATTCCAGGGAACACCGGTTTCATACGCCGTCGACCACATCCAGTCTTCAGTCGCACGTCCGGACCAGTAACAAGCACACCAGGGCTTCTTTAACCAGACATTAGACCAGTAACCATCATCTGGCTCTTGCGTTACATTGATATTAATACCGGCAGCCTTGGCAGAGCTTTGCAGTAACTGAGCAGCATCGATGGCCCCCGGGAATGCCGCGTTTGCAGCCGAAAGATCAACCGTCAGACCTTCCATACCAGCCTTCTTCAGCAGAGCCTTAGCTTGTTCCGGATCATATTCACGCTGCGCCAGATCTTTGTGCCAGTACTGATTGGCCGGACCGATTGGATGGTCGTTCGCGACCGCACCGTGCCCCTGAAGAATTTTATCAACCAGTTCCTGACGATTGAATGCCAGTTTCAGAGCCTTGCGAACATCCGGGTTGTTATACGGCTCAATTCCGGTCTGCATCGGGAAGGTAAAGTGCTGGTTACCGGTCACCTCAAAAATATTTATATTCGGGTTGCGCTTCATCAGCACTTCCGTTTTAAAGTCGACACGGTTAATAGCATCAACCTGCCCCGTCATGAGTGCATTCATACGGGCACTGGCATCATTGATGGCAATCTGTTCAATGCTATCGAAGAAACAGGAGTCAGATTTATAGTGCCCGTCATATTTCTTAACAATGGTGCGCACGCCCGGATCATGGTTCTCAACCATATAGCCACCGGTACCGATACCTTTTGCGATTGATTCTTCAATACCATCCGCCGGATGAATCACAATATGATAATCAGACATCAGGAACGGGAAGTCAGCATTGCCTGCTGCCAATACCATCTGCACCTGATGATCGTTCATTTTCTTGAGTTCGGTAATAGATGACACAATCGGTTTAGCAGCTGATTTGGCATCTTCTGCGGTATGCAGATTCAACGATGCGATCACATCGTCAGCGGTAAAAGGCTTGCCGTTGTGGAATGTAACGCCTTTGCGCAGGTTAAACGTCCAGGTCTTGGCATCTGCACTGGGTTCCCAGCTTTCAGCCAGTTCACCTTTCAGCTTTCCATCTGCACCAACTTCTGTCAGGCAATCGAATACAGTACCGTGACCCATCATGATCATGAAGCTGTCAGAGTGAGTTCTGGCATCCCAGCTATCGGAGGTGTTAGCGCCAGCGATACCCATTCGCAACGTTCCACCGCGCTTTGGCATAGCAAACGCTGGCGACATATTGGTGCCCGTTGCAGCCATAACCCCTGCTGCAACACCCGCGCGCAAAAAGCCGCGGCGATCTAGTTCTAGTGACATATATAAGATCCTCTATTGTTAGCAAATAACCGGCTTAAAAAGACAGCCAATTTTATGGAACACCCGGACTAAGCCAGGCAAGTCAATTTTAAATAGCTGCGACACCAAACACCCAAACAACAACTAATGAGTATATTCACACTATTTTATTGCACCGTTTTCCTGGATAAACGGTCAATCCATACGCGCCATCGCCGCATCGCCAATGTTTTCAACGCCGCGATCAGCCAGTACACGTGTCAACCAGTCCGGATCCATTTCCGGCACTGAACTCAACAACAAATCAGTGTAAGGATGGTGCGGTGGCGTAAACATTTCATCCTTGGGACCCGCCTCTACAACCACCCCTTCTTTCATCACTACAACTTCATCAGCAATCGCGCGCACGGTAGCGAGATCATGGGTGATGAACATGTACGCCAACCCAAGCTCATCCTGTAGTCGCGCCAGCAGCCTCAGAATACCTTCGGCGACCAGCTGATCCAGGGCCGATGTTACTTCATCACAAATGATAAATTCAGGCTCCGCTGCCAATGCGCGTGCGATTCCGATACGTTGTTTTTGGCCGCCGGATAATTCAGCTGGTCGCCTTTGCATATACTGACCGGGATCAAGCTCTATTTGTTCCAGCAACTGTTCAACGCGTTGATCGCGGGCACGACCTTTCAAACCCATATAAAACTCAACCGGTCGGCCGATGATATCTTTGATTCGAATGCGTGGATTTAATGCAGTATCTGCCATCTGATAAATCATTTGCACCTGACGCAGTTGATCTTTAGTGCGCTTCTTATAGCTGGCCGGCAGTGCCTGACCATTAAAACGAATCGCTCCCGCTTTGGGCGGTAACAAGCCCATGATGCAACGGGCGACTGTCGACTTTCCGGAGCCAGACTCTCCTACCACAGCCACAGTGCGACCACGATGGATATTAAAACTCACGTCGTGCAGCACATTCTCGGATCGACCATAGGCTGCAGTGACCTGATCTACGGTAACAACCGGGGTGGCATCTACATCCACATCAGGCTTGCGAGGCCGCTGAAAACTGCGAACCGCCCAAAGCGACCTGGTATAGTCTTCTCGCGGGCTGGACAGCATGGTGCGCGTATCAGCCTGTTCTACCTCATCACCGCGCAACAGGACTTTAATATCGTCTGCCATCTGCGCCACCACAGCGAGATCATGGGTAATATAAATTGCAGCAGTGCCGAATTGCTCAACGATGTCGCGAATCGCCGCCAACACTTCAATCTGGGTGGTAACATCAAGCGCCGTTGTGGGTTCGTCAAAGATAATTAAATCAGGCCGGCACGACATCGCCATCGCTGTCATTGCCCGCTGTAATTGCCCGCCCGACACCTGGTGGGGATAGCGAAAACCAATTTGTTCAGGGTCAGGTAAACGCAATCGACGATATAGCTCGATACCATCTTCCTGACTTTTCGCACGGGTCATTACACCATGATAAACCGGCGCTTCTGCATGCTGGTGCACCAGTTTGTGAGCCGGATTAAAAGAAGCTGCTGCCGATTGCGCAACGTAGGCAATTCGTTTACCGAGTAAGGCGCGGCGTTGAGCTTTTGATATCGCCAACAGGTCGATACCGTCAAATTCAATGCTGCCTCCGCTTATCCGGCAACCGTCACGAGTAAAGCCCATCGCGGCCAGACCCAGCGTTGATTTACCGGCGCCACTTTCACCAATTAACCCCAGTACGCGCCCCCGATACAAATCGAGATCAACCTCGTTAATAATTGGCAGCCATTCTTCATCAGCACGCCCTTCAATCTGCAGGTTACGGATTTTAACCAGTAGTTGGCTCATTCTTTAAGCCCCGACGTATTTTGCAGCATCCAGTCAACGACGAAATTGACCGCTACGGTCAGCAAAGCAATTGCGCCGGCTGCCATTAACGGCAGAGCCGCTGTCAGCGGATCATACGCGGCAAAGTTAATAAATTGCGATAGATCCCTGACCATGGTTCCCCAGTCTGCCAGCGGCGGCTGAATACCTATCCCCAGAAAGCTAAGTGATGCGATGGTCAGGAATACAAAACAGAATCGCAGGCCAAACTCTGCCAGCAACGGTGAAAACGCATTGGGTAGAATTTCGCGAAATACAATATGCAGCAAAGTCTCACCACGGACTTTAGCGGCCTCTATATAGTCCATCACCACGATATTCAGTCCAACCGCACGCGCTAGTCTGAATACTCGAGTGGAGTCGAGCACCGCAATAATCACAATCATAAACCAGGTAAGCGAGATTCCGGAACGATACGACCATTCCGAGGCAATAGTCATTAGCAGCAATGCAAATATCAACTGCGGTATTGCCATTAATACGTCAACACCACGTGAAAACACCTGATCCAGCCATCCACCAAGAGTAGCGGCTAAAAACCCGAACGTCACCCCAAGTAGAAACGACAACACCGTTGTCAGGAATGCAATACCCACAGTGTTACGGGCCCCGTAAATCAAGCGCGATAAAATATCCCGCCCAATCTGATCTGTCCCAAGCAGGTGGTTTGGATCGCCTCCTAATTCCGGATCACCGCCCGGCAATACATTGATGTCTGTAAAAATCTCGGCTTCACCATATGGAGCTATGACTGATGCCCCGACTGCTACAACAACATACACCAGAATGATCATCAAACCAAAAGCAGCGGTTAACGGTGCCTGACGCATGGGTTTTGCGATGACTTCGGGCATTGTTCGGCGCAGCAGTTCACGAAATACCCATGAGGCAGCGGTGGCAAATATCAGCACCACGCCAATCCAGAACAAGTATCGAAGAGACTGTTGTTGTTTTGCGGCTTCCCACACGCCTTCCGGCCCGCCCGTCTGCAACGACGGCAGAGCAAGCACCAGCAACCACAATACAGCGGCGATCAACACACCGCGCCCAAGTGCCAGGCTCATCTTATCAAGCCCCGTGATGATATTGTTATTCGACTCATACTGATTATTTGGGATGCCGCAAACGCGGGTTTGAGAGGATCGACATCACATCTGCCAACAGATTAAGCAATATATACGCAGCCGCAAAGATCAAACAGCAGGCCTGCACCAATGGAATGTCTCGAATCTTTACGCTATCAACAAACAACTGCCCGACACCGGGATAAACAAACACCACCTCAACCACCACGACACCCGTGATTAAGTACGCCAGGTTTATCGCGATCACATTAATTATGGGAGCCAGCGCATTCGGCAAGGCATGGAATATAATAACCCGCACCGGCGACAACCCTTTAAGCCGCGCCATTTCTATATAAGGAGAAGCCAACAGATTAATAATGGCCGCACGCGTCATACGCATCATATGGGCGGTCACAACCAGGGTCAGTACCAGTGCCGGCAACAATGTGGCTTTGAGACGAGCTGCGAAGTCCATGGTTGCATATATATTGGACAACGATGGCAACCAGGGATTTAGCACAGCCAGGAACAATATCAGAATATAGGCGACGAAAAATTCAGGACTGGAAATGGACGTCAGCGTAACCACGTTGGCGATCCGATCAAACACCGAGTTGCGATACAGTGCCGCGAGAATACCAATAATTAGAGATATCGGCACCGCGATTGAGGCAGCAACTCCGGCGAGAAATAACGTGTTAAGAAATCTTGGCTTGAGCTGATCCGCGACCGTAATAATGTTGGTATTAGTCGATGCACCAAAATTAGAAGCGAAATTCAACCGTGCGAAACTAATACCGAAATCCCCGGTGACCGCATTTGCCAACCAGGAAAAGTACCGCTGGACCACCGGCTCATCCAGACCCAGCTGCTCCCGAATAGCAGTGACGGCCTCAGGCGTGGCGCCCTGTCCAAGAATGGCTTCGGCGAAGTCTCCTGGCAGCATCTCCACCGCACAAAAAATCACCAGTGACACCACTACCAAAGTCAGCAGGCCCAATCCAAGCCGCTGAAGAATTATCGTTGAAACTGACCGCAACCAGTCATCCTCCTTTGTTTTCGTTTCGGGAACACGATAACTAAGGATAACATTTGCAGCCTCCAAAATTTGGAAATCAGAAATGAAAAGTCGCCTCCGTGTATATTTTTAGAGATCAGTCAGTTAGCCTGCACCCCACTTAAACAACAGAACACCTAAAACGAATCCCAGCGGCCATAAGATGGCATGACATCTTAATCAGCGTGATTTTGCACGGTACATTCCGCATCAGGCAGAATGCCACTACATATATGCGGAAAACACCATGGACCTGACCCTCTCTCCCCAAGAGCAGGCATTTCAAGACGAAGTTCGTGACTTCACTGCCAACACAGTCCCCGGCTGGCTGAAGCAAAAAGTGCTGGAGCATAGACACCTGACCAAACAGGATCATGAGCTCTATCATCAACTGCTTAACGAAAAAGGCTGGTTAGCGCAAAGCTGGCCGGTGAAATACGGTGGCTGCGCATGGAGCGCCGTTCAGAAACATATTTTCGAACAGGAAACCGCCGCCACCGGATGCCCGAGAATCGTGCCTTTCGGCGTAAATATGCTGGGCCCCGTACTAGTGAAATTCGGCGACGAGGCGCAGCGCCGGCATTTTCTGCCACGAATTCTTGACGGCTCGGATTGGTGGTGTCAGGGATACTCTGAACCGGGTGCTGGATCGGATTTAGCGTCACTCAAGACCAGCGCGGTCCGCAACGGCAACCACTACGTTGTCAATGGCCAGAAAACCTGGACTTCCTACGCCCAGCATGCGGACTGGATATTTTGTCTGGTTCGCACCAGCACCGAAGGCAAACGACAAGCTGGCATATCATTCCTGCTGATCGATATGAAATCCAAAGGGATAGAAGTACGTCCCATCAAATTGCTCGATGGCACCTGTGAAGTCAATGAAGTGTTCTTCAACAACGTAGAAGTTCCGCCTGAAAATCTGATCGGCCAGGAGAATATGGGCTGGACGTATGCCAAATATCTGTTGACCCATGAAAGAACCGGTATTGCCGGTGTGGGCTTCGCCAGCCACTACCTGAATGTGTTAAAGAATATCGCCTCACGGCAAATGGCGAATGCTAAACCGCTCTGTAAAGACCCGTTATTCGCTGCACGCGTAGCGCAGCTTGAAATTGATTTACTCGCAATGAAGACGACCAACCTCAGGGTAGTCTCAGGAGCAGATAACAACGCCGCGCCCGGTCCTGAAAGCTCCATGCTGAAGATCAAAGGCACAATCATCAGGCAGGAAATCAATGATCTGATGCGCCGTGCACTCGGGCCCGATGCCCTGCCTTTTATCGAATCCTGCTTTGAAGGTGAACACACCCAGGACATACCTGTGGATGACTATGCAATACCTGTTGCATCACACTATTTCAATGAACGAAAACTCTCGATCTATGGCGGCAGCAATGAAATTCAACGCGGAATCATTAGTAAGATGATCATCGGGCT
>CAZNOB010000205.1:7088-8883 GCA_964574535.1 uncultured Granulosicoccaceae bacterium
GTTGTGTTTGAAGAACTGGGAAAAGCACTGGTGGTAGAACCACTCTTAAGCACTGCGGTGATGTGCGGTAATCTTCTTGCCGACCTTTCCAACGATACACACCGGGAATTGATTGAGCAGATTATTAAAGGCTCAACAACCGTCGCTCTGGCGAATTATGAACCCGGCTCACGTTATCAACTGGATCATATTAATTGTACCGCTACAAAAAACGGGGATCACTGGGTACTGCATGGCCACAAAAATCAGATTCTCAACGCAGGCACGGCAGATTACTTCATTGTTATTGCGCGTAGCGATAAACAATCACAATTACAGAAAGGCCTTTCTTGTTACTTAATTCCAAAAGACACCCCGGGCTTAAGTATCAATAGCTACCCAACTATTGACGGATATCAGAGCGGTGATATTTCTCTGGAAAATGCAAAGAACGCGATCTTACTGGGCTCCGATGGCAACGCCTACAACACACTTGAAAAATGCATCGCGCGCGCCAATCTGGCCCTGTGCGCTGAGGCGTATGGCGCTATGACTGTTTGCAAAGAATTGACGATAGAATATCTGCAAACCCGCAAACAATTTGGCGTCGAGATTGGCAAGTTTCAGGTACTGCAACACCGTATGGTAGATGTACTGATAGAAATCGAACAGGCGAAATCCTCAGTCATTAACGCCGCTAGCCATATCGACGACAGCAGAGCAACCAGAGAATCACAGATATCTGCAACAAAAAATCTCATCGGACGTACTGCAAAATTTGTTGCGGAAGAATCTATCCAATTGCACGGCGGTATCGCTATGACGTGGGAATATTCCCTTTCTCACTACGCAAAAAGACTGGTAATGATTGATCACTTGTTCGGTGACACTGACTATCACTTGCAGCGGTATATTGAATTTACGACATAAATTTCTAATGCATGGAGGAAACCAACATGACTAACACTGACCGAGTAATGCAGGCGTTTCCGCCAGACAAACAACAGCAAGTCACTTTAGCTAACTGGCGAAACACTCCCTATAGTCGCTGGGCATTCCATCATGTCCGTGAAATTATCCCATCAGCAGACATTTGCAACCAACCAGACAGTATTTGGTCCCTTGAAGAACAACTCGTCAATCTTGGCGGGCTCAGCATTGAATTTAGCGACAAAACTGTCATGTCACTGGCTGGCTATATCAGTCATGCACACATTGATGCGATGATCGTATTACACCGTGACCGGATTGTTTTCGAACAGTATTTAAACGGCATGACCCGTTACCAACAACATATACTGATGTCAGTTTCAAAATCAGTACTAGGGATGGTAGCCGGTATACTGCATCATCAGGGAAAACTGTCAGTGGATCAACCAGCCACCACATATGTTCCTGAACTGGAAACCACTGCTTATAAAAACACTTCTGTCCGCAATTTACTAGACATGCGTGCAGGCGTTGATTTTAATGAAGACTACCTGGCGACCGATGGCGCTATTATTGACTATCGTAAAGCCACCGGCTGGAACCCGTTGTCTGACAATGAAGCCCCCGGCGACCTACGATCGTTTTACCAAAAATTAACAGATAAAAAGGGCGAGGATGGCGGCCCATTCTCATATGTATCGCCCAACACTGATTTGCTGGCGTGGGTAATCGAGCGTGCTTGCAAACAACCCTATGCCGAAGTACTAAGCCAATATTTATGGCAACCGCTAGGCGCCGAGTCAAATGCATATATCACCGTTGATCGACTAGGGGCTCCACGCGCTGCGGGCGGAGTGTGTACAACCCTTCGGGATTTGGCCCGTAT
>CAZNOB010000206.1:0-8844 GCA_964574535.1 uncultured Granulosicoccaceae bacterium
TGTTAACGCTCCCGTCTGCGTCACCGCTCCATTCGCCGTCAGCGTCAGATCACCTGCATTCGTCGCGATTGTCGGATCTGAATTTGCCGCCAGCTCCACGGTACCCAGCTGGATACCATCAATGTCCTCTACCGTAATGTCGCCACCAATGGCATTAAAGTCTGCGTTCTCGGCAAAATCATGCAACCCTGCATTATCTAACTGGATATCAAACGTACCCGCATCCAGTGTCGTGGCACCACCTGCATTAATCGCCTGCCCCGCTGTGTCTGTGATTGTGCCGTCTGCCGTTACCGTCAGATCTCCTGTCGCATCTATGTCTGCTAGCTCTATCGCGCTCACATCTCCTAATGCAACATCACTCCCTGATGCCGTCACTGCTCCGTCAAACTCATTCGTATTATCATCAACGGTGACATTCGCTCCCGAACTCGACACCAACGCGCTCGTTCCGCCGACATCGACATCTCCATCAAGTGCTGTCTGAACGCCATCATCTATTGCTCCTACTGCCGTGACCGACAGATTCCCTGTCGCGTCTATATCCGCCAGCTCTATCGAATTGACATCATTGAGCTCCACATCGCTACCCGCCCCAGAGACAGCCCCTCCAAAGTCATTCGCACTGTCCAACGTGATCGTCGTCCCTGCCGTTAATTCACTCGTGCCCGTTACCGTCAATATGCCACTATCTGTGATCGTAGTGCCTGCTGTTACATTCAGCGAGTCCGCCGAAACTGTACCCAGATCTATCGCGTTGACATCATTCACTTCTACAACTGTTCCCGATGCCGATACCGCACCTACAAAATTATGCGCACTGCCTAACGTAATCGTTGTTCCTGCTTCCAGATCACTCGTCCCTGTGACCGTTACCACTCCACTGTCTGTGATCTCCGTGCCTGCCGTTACATCCAGCGAATCTGCTCCAATGGCTCCCAGACCCAATGCGTTTATATCGGTTAGCGTAACCGCATCACCGTTTACTGATACTGCACCTGTAAAATCATTCGCCGTATTATCCAGAGTGACATCGTTACCACCTGCATCCACTGTTGTAGTCGTCGCTATATCCAATGCTGCGCTCTGTGTTACATCTCCACTCGCTGTTACATCCAGGGTATCTACTGTCACCGCGCCAAGCTCTATATCACCAGCAGCATCTACGTCCAGCGTATCTGCCGTCAGGGTATCTATAGTCACTTGCGTGCCAGTCAGTGCAACGGAGGTTGCACCGGTAACACCGCCAACAGTAACAGGACCACTGCCGGTTGCACCGGGATCAGTGGCATCTATAGATAGATCCCCACCAGCACTTAGCGCAATAGTATCGGATGAGTCCATACTAAAGCCGCCAGCTCCGGTTTGAATGGTAAGGTTTCCTCCGGGACTAACGGCCAATGTGTTGTCGGTTAAATCGTTTATAGTGACGCTGTTCGTTGCCTGCAATGTGACGTCGGCACCTGCATTCTCAATTGCTTGCTCGGAGATCGTGGCTGTTGCTGGCAGGTCAGCAAAACTGACATTTGGCAACAAACCGTCATCCGCAGCCGGTGGTGGTCCGTCAACTACTACGATGTTCATTGGATCGAGTAATAGCTCCCCGGTTTCTCCATTCTCTGCTGTCGCATCAACCTCACCATGGAAATCAAGTCCGCCCACACCTGAGACCTCAACGACACCGCCATCACCGCTTAAGGCACCGCCTTTAGCGCTGATCGATCCGGTATACGCGGTGCGGTTCTCTGCCCACACAACCACCGAACCACCATCACCGGTCTGTCCTGCATCTGCGGTTATCGTCGCACCATTTCGCACAATAGTGTTTTGTGCATTGGGCAAACCCTCACCCAACGAAGCACCTTGATAGCCACCACCGATTTCTATGTCACCACCACCGGTGCCACCAGACACTGTAATCGTCGCAGTGCCTTGCACATCGACCTGTTCACCGGTAATTTTTACTGCACCACCAACCTGATCAACACCTGAACTGGCATCGATATCGCCGGCAATAGTAACGTCACCATCTCCCCCTGAAACCACGACCGACCCGGTTTCAGGACTTGTGGGAACCACAGTTTCGCTCCAGGCGAGCACATGGCCATTGAAGCCATCATTGTTGTCTTGTACGGCGTTTTGTGTGGTGTCTTCTTCAGTGTCCCCTGCACCGGTCGCGAGCAGAGTCGCATCCGATGCTAGTGTAAATGAAGTACCGTTAATGCTAATGCTACCCGCTGAACCGGTACCTGTTGAGCTTGAAGTGATTAGCGCCCCTTCTTTGACAGTGACTGCTCCATTCGCATCAATTGTTATACTACCACCATCATCAGCTGCCAAAATTCCGCTGCCATTAGAATTTTCTATTGACACATCGCCATCGGCAATAATAGTGATATTACTGTCTGCACTACCTACCCCGATTGATCCATCATTTACTTCAATATCACGAGTCACAATGGTGAAGTTACTGCCATCATTGACAGATAAATCACCCATCACGATGACGGTTTCCTGACCAGGCTGAACAAAACCGTAGTCTTTTGGATCAAACATTGACAGCGACGGGTTAATGGCGCTGACAACAAAGTCTTCTCCGCTTACAAACTCAAGGCGGTCGGCTGTACTAACGAAAAAAGAAGCGGGTATATCAACGGAACCATTAGCACCGAAAGTAACACCTGCCGGATTCACAAAGAAAAAATCTGCTCCGCCAACTGTTGACCGCAATATGCCGTTAATCACGGAGGTACTGCCACCGGTCACCCGGCTGATCACGTTTTCAATTGAAACCGTGCTGCCGTTAGTGAATTCAACAATATTTCCAGAATTAACATTGAAGGTTTCGAAACTATGAAACAGATTTTGCCCGCTAATCTTCCCGCTGGATGCGGGAATAGTTGCATCACCGGTTCCGAAGTCTATTGACGGACCAAAGGTATTGTCAGTTTTAACCTGCCCTTGTGCCACCGTAATAAAGCACGAGAGAAAGCCAACAATCCAGCGGCTATCGATACACTTAAAACTCAAAAAACGGGAAAAATTCATTCGTTTGAATATCCTTAGATCGAATCTATACAATTTTGGTCAATACGTTTACTGTGATCACAGTACTGCTGGATTGCTAAGAGTGCCCGGGAACGACACTCCAAAAACGGGGCAACCACCCGATGCAATATCGCCGGCATCAGCCAGACTGGTATTGCCAAAAAACTCGGGTAAAAATACGGGGGAAACAGCAGTGATTGATAAATAGCGGTCAACGAAACCAACCAGCCCAAAACGAAGCTGGATGACGTTATCGATGACGCATAATGAGCCACCGACGGCGCGGCCGGTGAATAGCTCTATAAAAGGCTTGCGGTGTTTTGCACACACATGCAGGCTTACCAATGCCTTTGAAATGAATACATCCATATCAATCCCTGTATCCCTTTGTCTACCGCCCACTCTCTTAGGAATCAGGCAGATAACACCAATTAGTCGAACCCTGTACTGCACCGACAGTCGTCGCATACAGAAAAGCTCTACTAGAACAGGCAACTGGTTTACAAATTACAGGCCACAGGTAAAAGACCAACATCGCAGAGCGGTAAATCGTTAATAAAATGGTGGGTGGTTCACTACATAAGACTTTCTATCAACTTCAATCGGAAGTCTGAGGATAGGCTTTCCTACATAGTACTGATTAAATGCAGTCAACCAAGCTGAATACTTCACAGGGTGTTTGGCGCATTCTCCAGATTATCAGCACACCCCGATCGCAGTTGAAACTCATCTCATTCAATATTTTGACAGACAGTCAATTGCCTGGCATTCAAACAAGCATTCAGTTTAATACGAGACAAATAATAACTTTCCAAGCTTGTCGCTTAACCGGCCTAAATACAGTTTAAAATCAGCAAACATCGTTTTCCGCGGATCGCACTATAAGTTATCCAGCTTAACCATTGAAGCGAACACTTAGAGGTTGATCAATTCGATAGCCCGATAACTTATCTACACGTTCAGTGAACACATCAGACTGGCAAAAATTGATAAATCGCTGCATCGAAGGGTCAAACCAGAAGCGCCGATTAACCAACAGGTCAAGTGGCTCCTCAATCAAAGGCACGAAATCTAACTGATGTTGTACAGCCAAAGACTGCAATCCGAGTGTACATTGTGCCGCCCCCTCCACGACCGCAAGCACGGCATCAGATTCGCTTCGTACCGTCACGGATGTACTGGTGTCGTTAATAGTCAGTCCAGCGTCCTGCAGGAGTGATTCAAGTAAGATTTGACTGCCCGCGCCGGGCTGTCTGCCAGCGATGGTCAGGTTTTTAAGATCTTCGATTTGGTTTGCTTTAACAGAATGTGGCATCACCAGTCCGCGTTGACGATACACCCAGTTTATCAACACACAGGACGTCCCCGAAAATTGATCTTCAATCTGTGGCACATTCCAGCATTGGGCCTCATGTGAATAAAGATGTATGGCGGAGACCGTCGCTTGTTGTGCCGCAAATTTTTCAAGGCCATCACTACTGCCGTCAAATAGTGTTGCAATACCGCATTGTGATTCACGAACCGCCCACTCGAGCAACGGATCATGGGACCCGACCATCAATGGTGTTTGAAGATTGCTTTCGGCACGATTTGAGTTTTCCAACAGCCAGCGGTCTACTGCAGCACGAGAAAACAATAATTTTCCGGTGGCACGAGTACAAGGAATAACTTCATCTGCGGCAAGATCATAGACCTTGCGTTCTTTAAGTCGAAGAAGGTCTGCAACTTCTTTGGTAGTCAGATATTCGGGAGGTTTATTCATGCCCTAACGCCAGTGCGCGTCGTCGTTTTAATTTCTACGCCGCAAACTTCGCGGCGGCATTTTCGACAAGCTCAAGCCCTTGCCTTAACACATCAATACCGGCACCTTCATGCCAGGCATTTTCACTAATATGCCGACGCCATAACCTTCCCCCTGGCTGCCCTTGATAAAGCCCCAGCATATGCCGCGATATCTTACCCAAACGTACGCCAAGAGAGAGCTGGCGTTCAATGTAGGGATACATTTGTTCAACCACATCTGCCCGGCTAAGCTCTGACTGAGCGTCACCAAAGTAAAGATGATCCACATCATTAAGTAGCCAGGGGTTTCTATAGGCATCACGGCCCAACATTACTCCATCCAGCGGGGTGCCGTTTTCAGATGTTAGAAATTCCAGCGCCTGCTGATGATCGTGCAAGCCACCGTTGAGTATAAACGTGGTTTCAGGCATGGCTTGCTTTATTCGTTGTACAAAGTCATAGCGCAGCGGCGGAACATCTCTGTTTTCTTTCGGGCTCAATCCATCCAGCCAGGCTTTGCGAGCGTGTACAATAAAAGTATCGCAGCCGGTTTCTCGCAACGTTTCAATAAACCGTGCGAAGGGCTCGTAAGCATCATCGCGGTCAATTCCTACACGGCACTTGACGGTTACCGGTATATCTACCGCTTGCTGCATAGCCGAAATACAGGCAGCCACCAAATCAGGCTCTGCCATCAGGCAAGCACCGAACCGTCCACTTTGCACACGGTCGCTGGGGCAGCCCACATTCATATTTATCTGAGCATAGCCGTACTGTTGACCGATCTTCGCGCAGCGTGCCATGGCTGCCGGATCACTGCCCCCCAATTGCAAAACTACAGGGTCTTCTGACGGATCAAATCCCAGCAGGTAGTCTCGGTCGCCGTGAATAATGGCATTGCTTGTCACCATTTCACTATAAAGCAGCGCCCGCTTGCTCAGACAGCGGTGAAAATACCGGCAGAACTGATCCGTTAGCTCCATCATTGGCGCTACCGAAAAAGCGTGGACAGAAACCGACTTGTCGGAATTTAAGTGCAAAATTGTTAAACCTTTACAATAACTTATAAAATTGACGATTTTCTGGCAATCGCTATATCCATCGCCAGTGACGGTGGTTATACTTTGCAGCGTGTCATTTTGTCACATCGTCGATCATGGCAGTGAATCTGATCGAATTACCCCAATAATATAAAACACGGACAACGGGACAGTCATAGTCCAGGATCCGCCCCCATTTCAGAAAGACGAGTCGTTAGACTATTCGTCGGTTCGTAAAATATTCAGCGAGAAATCACTGAGCTCAAGTATACCTTTCAAGTAATCTTAAGTAATAAGGGAAAAAACTATGTCATTTAATTTGGTCGATCTGATCAAGGGTCAATTGGGTGGTCCTGCACTGGGACAACTGGGCGCCCTTCTGGGTGAAGATAGCAGCAAGACAGAAAGCGCGCTTGGCGCAGCGATTCCCGGTCTGCTGAGCGGACTTACCAGTTCTGCAAACGCTGATGGCGGTGCGTCGCTGTTCAATAGCGTCAAAGATTCCGACGACAGCTTCCTCGACGATATCGGTGGCATGCTCACTGGCGGCAATACCAGTAACATGATGGATCAGGGTACCAGCATGCTGGGCTCTTTATTAGGTAACGGCGCTGTAGGCGGACTTGCCAGCGCTGTAGCTGGTTTAACGGGTATTGGCGGTAAATCATCCTCTGGCCTGATGGGTCTGTTAGCCCCCATAGTGATCGGAATAATCAAACGCAAATTGTTCGGCGGTGGCGGCGGTTTCAGCCAAAACGCGGGGGGAATGCTAAGCCTGCTTAATAGCCAGAAAAGCAACATTGATGCTGCTATGCCAGCGGGCTTCGCCGATCAACTGCAGTCATCCGGCTTTATGGATCAAATTTCGAGTCTTGGCGGTAACGCAGCAAATGCTGCAGGCAATGTCGCTGATGCTGCGGGTAATGTAGCGTCTGGTGCTGTTAACACTGTCGGTAATGCTGCCGGCGCAGTGGGCGACGCTGCTGGTAACGCCGCCAATAGCGCAGGTAATGCCGCAGCATCAGGCGGGGGAATGATAAAGAAATTCCTGCCAATCGCAATTATCGTTGCACTGGGCCTGTTTGCCTGGAATTTTTTCAAAGGTGACAAAATGATGGACACCTCTGGAGTCACAGATGCTGTCGGTGATTCTGTCGATGCCGCAAAAAGTGCTATGCCATCTATTGATGTTGGCGGCACTGATGTCGGCGCTGAGTTTGGCAATATTTTTAGCAGCGCAACCAGCGCTGTCGAAGGTATCACCGACGTAGACAGCGCCAAAGCGGCAGTCCCTGCACTTAACGATATCACGGGTAAAGTCGACGGCTTATCCGGCTTGTGGGACAAAGTACCTGAAGCTGGCCGCGGCCAACTGGGCGGAATGATCTCCGACAATCTGGGCGCTCTGACACCAGCACTTGAAAAAGTGCAGGAAATCCCAGGCGTGGGCGATGTAATCGGCCCGGTTGCAGGTCCATTGCTTGAAAAACTGATGGCTTTTACCAAGTAATATTAATCGGCAATTCCCGACTTCAAGACGTACAACGGGGCTTCGGCCCCGTTTTCTTTCTGAAATTCAGCACCTGTCACCCAACAGGCTTTCACTCTCCGCCTAAAAACTCTATGGTGTAGCATCCAGGCAGGAACCCATCAAGCGTGCCCTACTCTCCCTTTCGACAATTCAGCGTACAGCAATGGGCAAAACTGACGGATTCGTCGACTGTTCAACTCACCGAAGAAGAGCTTCTTAAGCTGCGCGGCATTAATGAGCGCGCCTCGGTCACCGAGGTTGAAAACGTTTATTTGCCACTTTCGCGACTATTGAGCTACTACGTCGAGTCGGTTCAACTCCTGAACAACAAAACGTCTTTATTCCTGAAAGACAACACACCAAAAGTACCATTCATTATCGGTGTAGCCGGCAGTGTGGCTGTGGGCAAAAGCACGTCATCACGTATACTGCAAACACTGTTAGCGCGTTGGCCCGGGCATCCCAGAGTTGACCTGATCAATACTGACGGCTTCCTGCTACCCACAGCAGAACTCGAGAAACGCGATATTATGCATCGCAAGGGGTTTCCGGAAAGTTATGACAGACACGCTCTACTGACTTTTCTATCTGATATCAAAAGCGGTCGCCGCAATGTGTTTGCGCCAGTTTACTCTCACCTGCAATACGATATCATCCCGGGTGAATTCACGACGGTGGATCAACCGGATGTTCTAATTGTTGAGGGGCTTAATGTGCTGCAGGGCAATGCCAGAGCAGGAGAACCCAGAATTTTCGTTTCCGATTTTTTCGACTTCTCGATTTACGTGGATGCCGGAGAGGAAGTGATAAAGCAATGGTATGTTTCCAGATTTCTAACCTTCCGTGGCAGTGTTTTTAAACAAAAGAATGCGTATTTTTCGCACTTTGCCAATCTGACCGAAGAAGAAGCCATCACTACCGCATCGGGGATATGGGATTCCATCAACCTGGTTAATCTACGTGAAAATATCAAACCCACTCGGCAGCGCGCTGATCTGATATTACATAAGAACGCTGATCATGCGATTGACGGAGTACAGCTTAGAAAGTTGTAGCACCCGGTCGAGCAACTGCATGCAGCGACCTGATATCTCTTTGCTTAAGCAGTTCATCCAGATTGAGAATACTGACTCAATTTAGCGCTAAGCCTATGAATTATCGGGATTAACCAGACACCCTGACACTGGTCGAGAAGTACATTCCGAAATGTTTAACATGTGCCGGGAGTCTGCGCGGTAGAAGCCTGCGCAGCGAGAACGTGTCATGGCGAGGGCGTTTTTGCGATCATTTAAGACGCATAGCTAACCTAAAACCACGAAAATGATCGATAAAAACGCACCGTCAGGGCACGTTGGCAGCAGCAGAGATTCTGCCGCGCAGGCTCCTCGCCTAAATTATTTGCTGTTTTTCCATTGCAGAAAGACTAATTATTGTATATAAATA
>CAZNOB010000207.1:0-8822 GCA_964574535.1 uncultured Granulosicoccaceae bacterium
TTCTGTCTCCGTCTTCTGTCTCCGTCTTCTGTCTTCTTGTCGTTCGTTGTATAGTGTGAAGAGAATTATCGGGAAATGGATAGGGAGTTAGTAAAGAGGATGAATGGGGAAGCTCTGGTTCGGGTTATCGTGTCCGGGTTCGCTGTGATGGAAAGTGCTGGAAGTAATCGGCCTACGGTCAAGGGTGACTATCGTGAGCTGCTCGAATGCAATTCAGGTCGCGGTCTGCGAATTGTAGACGCCGAGCAATGTTACGGTTTTAGCCGGTGTGGGCAGTGGTATGTCTAGCGTCGCCGAACCGGTTCCGGGTTACAGGATTCTGGATAACCTCGGTGAAGGGGGATTTGCCAGAGTCTTTCTTGCAGAGCAAGCGGCCCTCGAACGCAAGGTTGCGCTGAAGGTGATGTCACCGAAGCTGGCCAATGATGTTGAATATTGCGAGCGCTTTTTGCGCGAAGGAAAGACACTTGCCAAGCTGAGTGATCATCCGGACATCGTTACTATTTTTGATATAGGTCAGGCTGGCCAATTCTATTATATGGCGATGGAATATCTTGGCGGTCCCAATCTTCACGAGCGTATTACAGAAAATGGCTACAGTGGTGACGTAAACGCTGTTTTAGGTGCTGTCGCAAGAGCACTGAAACACGCGCACGATGGTGGCGTCATTCATCGTGATATTAAGCCTGCTAATGTACTTTTTCGCACAGATGGCGGTGCTGTGCTTTCTGATTTCGGTATTGCAAAATCCACCCAAACTACAGACAACACCCTGACTATGGTTGGCGCCCAGATAGGCACGCCGTCATACATGAGCCCTGAGCAGTGCAAGGGTGAAAGTGATATTGATGGCAGGGCGGATCTATACAGCCTGGGTGCCATGCTATACGAGATGCTCAGCGGAAAAAGGCCTTACTTGGCAACTGATGCCATGGCAATTATGCTGGCGCAAGTGGGTGAGCCCGTGCCGGAGTTACCAGCAGCGCATAGCAAGTATCAACCATTGCTAAACAGGCTTATGGCTAAGCAGCGCGATGAACGATACCCCGATGCGGGTGAGTTTCTTTCTGACCTTGCTGCAATTGAACAGCCGTTGGCGGCTGCCGGCCAAAGCCCTGGTCAGCTAAGCTCGAATGAAACGTTAGAAGCCAAATCCAAATGGCGCACTGCGATTGTTGCGGGTGTCGGTGCAGTGCTGGCCGTGGTGGTATTGGCTGGCTGGCAGTTTTTCACTAAGACAGAAGAACAACCATTGCCGGTTGCTGTACCAACAGCAGGAATGTCTGAAGAACTGCACGATAAGGTGCAACGATTGCTGGACTCAGCGCAAATGCATGAGATTGTCGGACGGTATGTAGCACCGCCGGGGTCGAATGCGTTGGACGCCTACAAACTGGTGGTGGAAATTGACTCTGTAAACGCGTTTGCGCTTGAGAAGATCAGGCGGTTGGAAGCAGAGCACAATTAGCTATTTGTCAGGGGCCAGGTGGCGAATATTTAAATGGTATTGATCGTGGATTGCGCTCTGTCGAGGCACGCGTTATAAGGACAGTCGAGTCTGGATATTGTTTTATCGCCAACTCACGGTTAGCTTTAAAGGGAAATATATGTTGAACCGGATTTATCACCTGCAGACTGCGGTCGGCAACCACGGGTCGCGCGCGCTGCACTGGGCTATGGCCTGCGCGATATCATTTTTGACCGGTTGTGTCGCCGCCCCTATCGACAGCGAAACCCAGTTGGCGATTGAGCAGGTTGGCCGGGATTCTGGCCGGCTACTGGTAGTGGATTGTCTGCTGCCTGGCCAGGTAAGACAGCTTGGCACCCGGTTGACCTACCAGACACCCCGTCGGCCGGTAAAAACTTCTGCTAATGATTGCGAAGTAAGAGGCGGTGAATATGTTGCCTATGACAGAGCTGGTTTTTCCACATCACTCAACATATGGTTGCCACGCGCCGAGCAGGGTGACCCGCAGGCGCAAACCTATGTGGGTGAAATATTTGAGCGTGGGCTGGGTACACAGACAGATTATACTGCTGCCGCAACGTGGTATCGCAGGGCTGCCGAGCAGGGCTACTCACGCGCCCAAATCAATCTGGGCTACCTGCTTGAGTCTGGCCTTGGTTTAGAAAAAAATCTGACTGAGGCAATGAATCTGTACCGTGCGGCCTCAGGCATTAGCGACGGTGAACTGGAGTATGTGACCTCTGCCGAAATTGTAAACCGTCAACAAACACGCGAAGAGCTGAGCAATCTGCGAGAGCGTGTTGTGGTGTTGCAACAGGAGCTGGATCAAAGAAAACTGGAGTTACAGTCAGAACGACAGTCGGTTGAACAATTGCGCAGTGATGTAGAGCAGGAGCGTCAACAGGCAATAGCCGCACTGGCGGATGCCGAGTCTCGGGAAATCCTCACAATACCGGCGAAAACACTGGCAGAAATTGAATCGTTGAAGTTTGAGCTTGAGCAATCTACCTTGCAGAAAGTGCAACTGCAGGAAAAGTTATCGCAGCAGTCACAGGCAACGCAGTCGGCACGCAATAAGCTCGCAGAGGCTAATCGTGACCTGATTGAATCGACCGAAGAGCGAGATCGAATAGAGAGTCAGCTACTGGGTACCGAACAGCGTTTGCGAGCAGTGACGAATGATAGCGCCGGTCAGAAAGGACAATTAGAAAAAGCCGTTGCTGACCTTAGCCGACAATTAGAGCAGCAAACTGCGCTGGTGACAAACCTTGAATCACAGCAAGCGGCAAGTACCGTTGCCCTTGCAGGGGAAGTGAAGCGAGCCGAGCAACTGACCGCCGATACACAGGCGGCTCTGGATCAAAAAACCCGGGAGGTGGATTCGTTGCAGTCGACTGTGCAGCGCAAGTCAGATCGGTATGAAGCTGAAATTGCGTTGTTAAATACCAGGCTCACAAGTGCGCAGCAGTCTAATGAAAATCTGCTTGATAACCTGGCATTCGCTAACCTTTCGGTGCAGGAACTCGAACAGGAAAAGATCAAACTCGCTTCAGAGCTTGACCAACAACAGGCAGCGAGTCAGCGTGCATCCGCAGAGCGAGAACAACTGATCGCATCGCTGAAAGCGAGCGAACTTGCTGTGGAGCAACAGAGCGATGAAACCTCTGTGTTGATTTCAAGAGTGGCAGATGCCGAACAGCAACTCAATGGTTCGCAGCAGGAGCAATTGCGACTTCAGGACAAACTGCTCGATTTGGAATTAGCGCTCGCCAGTGCGGCGGCTGATACTAAAAACAATAAACAAGAGCTTGAGTCTGTTATTACTCAGCGCGAGCAAACGATTGACCAGCAACAACTTGAAATCGAGCGCCTTAGCCTGGAGATAGCAGATGCGCGCAGCGCATTGGCAACGGCGGTGGATCCCGATGTACTTGATGCGCTGCAAGGTCAGTTGGACAATCGGCAGCTGGCGCTGGAAACCGCACAGAAGGAACAGCTTCGCCTGACTGACAAACTAATGGATGTTCAAATTGCCAGTAGCCAGGGCAAGCGTGAGGGTGCGTTGCGTCTTGCCGAGCTGGAAGCTAAATTGGCAGCCAGCGAGAAAGCGCTGGCTCAGCGGGAAGAAGCAATTGCAAGCCTGGAAGGGCAGGTTACACAGGCTGAGTCTCAAACGACCAGCACCAACGCTGACCGTGTCACTAATGTTCTGGCTCTCGGCCCTGCAATAGAAATTATTGAACCGCCGCAAAGAATTACACGTGGATTACCCAGTTTGCCCTGGAGTTCGGTGCGTGATGAACTCACTATTATCGGTAAGGTAAAGCCGGCGGAGAACATTCTTAGTCTTAGCATCAACGGTGAGCCGACTCCGTTAAATGACTCGGGTGTATTTCGCTACCTGCATGACAAATCTGCTGGTGCCAGGTTGAACATTGTTGCTGTAAGCAGCGACGGAGAGCGAAACCAGGCCGACTTCTCACTTGAAATTCCGACACTGACTCAGGCCACGCCCGCAGCGCAGGTAGCTGAGGCTGAAGTCAATCGAATCCGTAAACCGAAACGGGTTTCCGGGGTGGATTTTGGTAATTACTACGCACTGATTATTGGTAACAATAATTATCCGGAATTGACCGATCTTCGTTCTGCAGAAAATGATGCCGTCGCGATAGAATCAATACTGAGAAACAAATACGGGTTCAAGACTGAATTGCTGTTAAATGCCACCCGTGCAGACTTGCTGTCTGCATTGGATTCTCTGCGCAAAACATTAACCAGGAAGGATAATCTCCTCATCTACTATGCCGGGCATGGGGAGCTCGATCAGGCCAGTCAACGAGGCTATTGGCTTCCCGTGGATGCAAACCCTTCTGATATTAGTAATTGGGTGTCTAACAAGTCGATCACAGATAGCATAGATGCAATGAAGGCGAAGCATGTCATGGTGGTGGCGGATTCCTGTTATTCCGGAACACTGACACGAACCGCTGTGCCCCGGCGTCAGCAACAGCTTACGGCTGATCTGACGACACGCTGGTATAAGGTGGTGAGTAATTCTCGAGTACGCGTGGTGTTGAGCTCTGGAGGAGTGCGCCCGGTCTATGATTCTTTGGGTACATCCAGACATTCGCTATTCGCAAAGGCCTTTATCGATGAGCTCAACAATAATGAAGGAGTTCTGGAGGGCTATGATTTGTACACCAATGTTCAAAGTAAGGTATCAGCTGAGGCCAGAAAGTTTAACGTTGAGCAAGATCCATTGTACGCACCCATAAAACACGCTGGTCATGAGGCGGGTGAGTTTTTCTTTCTACCCACCGATGAAGTAGCGTTGGCTCCGATGCTGCATTCACCGTCAGACACGGTGGTTGGTGAACTGTCAATTGATCTGATCAGGCGCGAACCCCTATACGGGTCTTGGCAGGGGGGTAGTGTTGTTTACTAAATGGAGTCCGTGTGGTAAAAATCTGCGCAGCGGTACCTCCCGTGGCGAGGGCGCTTGTCTTATAAGAAGTTGGCACGATCACTTAAGGCGCAAAGCCATCCTAACACCACGAAAATGATCGACTAGTACAATCGCCTTTGGCATACCACCAGGGCGCGTCACAGTACCAGTGGTTCTGCCGCGAGGTTATTTCTTGTCAGGGGAAGCCGGGTTTTCATCTTCAAGCTTTGCCCAGCGTTTTTCTATAATACTGCGGTCAAACGCACTGAAATCGACCTCTTCGTTGTTCGACTGTGTAATATTTGACTCGGGGTCGGATTGAATGACGACAGTCTCGGCGTTTGCTGTTGCTTGTGTGACCACAGTAGCGGCGTCCGCGGAAATGGTTGGCTGTGCAATCACGGTTTCGGATTCTGTATCTATCATTTCAAAAATGCTGGCGCGTTTATCAGCAGGTGCCTGCTCTGCTGATTCGACGGTGTTTGCGCTTCGATGAACGGACTCCGTGGCCACCAGGGGGTTGCTGTTTGCTGTTTCCGTCTCCGGGAGTTTTGATGGTTCAGTGCGGCGCTTTCTCCGATACAAAGCCACAAGCACCGCTGTTAATACGCTGGTTGCTCCCAGCATAGCAATCACTATCGTAATTCTGCTTTTGTTTATGGCGGAGCTTTCATTTGTCGGGGCTATCACTTGTAAGTCTGCGACTTCCAAATCGGCTTTGCCAATACTGTTATCGGTAGCTATCTGCGGATCAACTTTCAGGGCTTCGGTTTGCCTGTCAGCATTTGCCGCGAGGGTGGTATCGCTTATAGCCTGACTGGTATTATCAGTAACTGTTGTTGCAAGTGTTTTTTCATTTTCAATGGTCGACGGATTGTTTGTGGGTTTAATGGCCGGGCGTTGTTGCTTGTCGGCTAACTCTTTATCTGCGTCAGGTGAGGAATTTACATCGGGTAAGGGATCGCTCTGTTTAGAAATTGACTGAACTGGTTTAACTTTGTCTATAGTCACATTGCTGGCAACCCATTCATTTGAAACCGTTGTCGTCTCTGATGGAGTGATTGTGTCTGAAGCAGCTGAAGATTGTGCCAGCTCCAGTGGCTTAGGGCTGTCCATTCTATTTGCGTCAATATCATTCGGTAACTGCTCTGCGGCAGGTCGCTCGGATGTTGTTGTTGAAGCGTTCTCGCTTATTGTTGTAAGTGTGTCGGTTACCGCTGGCTGAATGTCTTTGTTGGTGTTCGTATCAGAGATAACGGTGGCGACAACGATTTGATTATTGAATTCCGTATCTTCGACAGTCGTGGCTTCGACTTCGTTGCTCGATCCGTCAGCAGTCGTGGAATTTGTCGCAATAATCAAATTTTCAGAGATCAATGATCCGATCAATGGTCCGACATCGTTCTTTGTCTCCGGAAGCAACAGTTGCGCAGTTTGACCGAAGTACAGGGTAACGGCATCAATCATTTCCGGGTTGTTTTGCTGCGGGGTGATTATCCGGAAATCGGGATAGCGCTCGGCAATATCAGGCAGTAATATGTCGCTAGCCCACATCTGGAAGCGTGCTTTTTTTGATGTGTTGTCGGTTTCGCTGGAAAGCTTGATTTCGCCGCCGCTGATGACCCATAGATTAACAGTATCGGTTTGTGCTTTGCGGGCCATAGCCTCGTCTGCCATTGCCAGGCTTCGTTCCAGAAGTGTGGAGAAATTTCCGCTGTCACCGGGTGACAGTGTTAGCTTTGGCAGGGCTTCGAGCAGGTCTTCCGCAGATGTGGGATCGATAGCGGTTCGAACTAATTCATCTGCCAGGACGAGTCCGAAACTGGTTTCATTATCGGCCTGTTCTAACAGTGTGGTGAGTATGTGCCTGCCGGTATCGATGCTCTCTTCGTGCATGCCCAGATCAATACCAAATATAGTAGTTGTGGCAGCGCTGGCAGGCGAGTTTTGTAGTAAACAAGAAAGTAACAGCGTTGAGAGTACACCTTTGGACAACCTGTTGAGCCACGCCTGTGTGGATCTTATAAATTTCCCTGGCCCTGAACTCATCTCTGCTCCTGTTGCATGCGGTTTATGCGGTACCTTCTGACGGGTAGCGTACCAGCGGTTTTGGCAAAGTGACAGTCACTGCGTGATTGTGCCAGCAAAATGATTGGCCGCGGGGAATTTCGTGTGTGCACCAGGGGTTTGAACCGGCGCGGGTGGTCGACGTATTTCAGTTCGTGATCAAGTGACCAGGGATGTCGCGGTGAATGATTTGCGGATGCGCATCCCTGAGACATGAATCGTTTAGTTGCTCGCCCCGGACTTCGGTCGTTTAGGTAACTGCGTCACTCGCAGGAATGATGAATGGGTAGTCGATAACACTTGATCGGGATGATCAGTCTTAATATCCCATAAGCTCGGGATCTAATCATTGTGTATATTTGCGTATACGATTTAGGTCATTTAGCATTGGCGTGCAACCGAGTATGCTGGCGGATTAATAACATGGAGGTAATGCTGTGTCGCTGCCGATAAGGACGTTTGCTACGGCAACCAAAGGTCGATCAACACCCACCGCAATTAGCCTGCATCGCAAACCTGCTCGCCGGGCAGTCGCGTTGTTCTACGCGCTGTTTTGCGCGATGTCTATGCTGTTTTTAGGTTTTGGTAGCAATGCCCAGGCTCAGTCAAGGGCGAATCTGCAAATAGATCCGTCGTCAGTTACGTTTGATGGTATTGCATCAGCCGGGCAGGAGGTGTCGCAAAGGTTTCGATTTACGATGTCCAATTTCGGTGCTAGCGAATTTTCAGAAACGGCAACCGATATTGATTTTGACGGGGTAAGTTCCCGCGGCATTTTTACTGTTAGCGCTCTTGACTGTAGCGGCGAGGTGGCTGTGGGGCAAATCGGCGATTGTATCGTCGATATTGAGTTCGAAGCGGAGAATGTGGAGCCTGGTGGTCCTGTCACAATAACAGACATCTTCAACGTTACCTATACATCTGAAGGAGAAGGGTCGTTTTCGGCTCCTGTCACTATCAACGCTATTGTTGAACTTGAAGAGCCGGTTTTTGTTGCCGCCGTGCTAGCTGTTTCCGCAGAGCCTGGCGAAATCGATTTTGGCGAACTGATGATCGACGAGATCGATGATATGGATCTCACGCTGATACTGGAAAACGTGGGTGGGGATGAAGAAGAGGTTGCGTTCGACGCGACAAACGTGCAGGTGTTGTTGCGCAACACAGGCAGTGGCTTCAGCGTTGAACCCGCGATCTGTGAGGACGTACTGCCCTTCTTTTTCACTGGTATTTCTGTCGAATGTGACGTTAAAGTTGAGTTTAGCGCGACGAGTGCGGGGCCAGCCAGGACAGATCTTTTTGTTCGTTACAACGATGGCACCGGACGATCTGTAAATGCCAACCCTTCTGTGGAGCTGCGGGCCAACGTAACAGAACCGGAAGCACCTGAGCCGGAAGCCGCTGTACTGGCAGTTAGCGGAATAGACAATGTACTGAACTTTGGAACAATCACGCTGGGTGACACAGCCGTGATGATTCCCGTATCAGCAACTATTGAAAACACATCGGATAGTGAGGTGGGTTCAACCGCATCGGGATTAACACTATCGACGAATAACAATGCGTTTACAGTAACTCCGACTGCCTGTCCGGACGTGACTCCGTCGAATTCGGTGAGTTGCGACTTTGTAGTGACTTACGACCCGTCAGCTGCTGGCGATGATGAAGGTGCGCTGGGGCTGACCTTTGACGATGGTCAGGGAGGTTCGATATCTCTAGGTTTAGCAGCTTTAGCGGGTATGGCTGAAGAACCGGAACCAGCCACGCTGGACATTACATCAAGAGAGTCTGAGCTGGATTTTGGAACAGTGGAAATAGGTGATCCAGCAGTGACTTTGCCATTAA
>CAZNOB010000208.1:0-8806 GCA_964574535.1 uncultured Granulosicoccaceae bacterium
TTAATCAGTTTTGAGAGTGATCGTGGAAGTGGGTCGACGCGCCAGGGATGGCGCAGAGAGCGCTGTCAGCCATGGATGGCTGTTTGCGCGACCCTCTTGCACGATCACTCTCAAAATGCCGCAGGCACCCGAAGGGCTGAGTAGTCGCACAAAGACTTTTGGTTACTTTTCGGCTTTTGAAAAGTGACTCCGCCTGAAGGGCATGTCGCTTTTGGTCTTTCAAAAATGAAGGCCCCGGCAGGGATGCCATATCAGCTGCAAGACAACACACCGTACGCCGGAGCGAATGCTCCCGGGCTACCTGGGTTTTCGCTCCAGATGCGTACCGACAATTTCTTCCGTTATTTTTGCAACAATTTGATTATCTGCATCAGGGTATCGCGTGATACCCGCCTGAAAAAGCTGCATTGCTATCGCTGCTGTAAATAACGGTACACCATGCTGTCGCGCCAGATCCATACTTATAGTGAGATCTTTATGCATGGTGCTGATGTGGCTGCCGGTATCGTGGAACTTGCGATCAATCACCCCGCCAAGCGCTGCATTGGTAATACCGCAACCGGCCCCGGAGGTGCTAAACACATTATACAGCGCATCTGCGTCTACGCCTGCTTTTGCCGCCAGTACAGAGGCTTCATAGGTGGCGGTGAAAATGGAACCAATCAACGATTGCAAACAACCTTTTACCGTCTGACCAACACCGGCCTCCTGCCCCACATGATGAATAGTGCCACTGACAGCATCCATCACCGGCTGCCATTTTTGCATAATTGCATCGGGTGCAGAAGCCATCAGTGTCAACGTACCACCTTGTGCACCTGGCCTGCCGCCACTTACCGGTGAATCAATTAAGTCGATACCGCTGCCTTGCAGGCGACTGGAAATCTGTTCTGCTTCTACGGCATGTATGGTGGCGGTTAATAAAATGACGCCACCCGATTGCATAGTTGAAATCAGACCGGCGTCCTGATCACCGTCGCCGAAGATCACGGCTTTGACCTGATCGCCGTTCATCACCATAATAAACACAGCGCTGGCGTCTTTACCGACGTCGGCAGAGTTTGTTGCCGTGACACCGCCCAGTTCAATGAACTCATCCATGCGCGCCTGCAGTAAATCGTGCCCTTTGACCTTATAACCTGCTTTGATCAGATTTTTTGCGAGACCAGACCCCATATTGCCCAGCCCGATAACACCCACTGTATCCATTAAATTTTCCTCGCGTCTCATGTTGTTTGTTAGTTACGCATCATCTGCTGCTTCAAGTTTATCCCAGTCAAACTGTACTCCTGTGCCCGGCTCATCGGGTGCTATCGCCAGACAGTTTTCGACGACAAGAGGACGCCTGGTATATTGATCAATCGGAAACGAGTGTACTTCCAGCCATCCCGCCTGGTCACTCGCCTGTGCGGCAACTCCTGCGACCAGACTCACATGCAGCTCCTGCATGCCGTGACTGCATACCGGCATATCTTTTTGCTTAGCGAGCTCTGCCACCTGCAACCAACCTGTGATCCCTCCACAATTTGACGCATCGGGTTGAATATAGGAAAGGCCGGATTGCTCAAAGGCGTATTCAAACTCGTGAATCGTATGCAGGTTCTCACCCATTGCCAACGGCATGCCGGTCGCATCTGCAATTGCCGCATAGCCCTGATAGTCGTCGGGAATAATCGGCTCTTCAAACCAGTGAATATTGAAAGGTGCGAAAGCATGGGCGGCATCGATCGCCTGTTGTCGGCTCATGGAATAATTTGCATCGACCATAAAGGTGATATCGGGCCCGATCAACTCACGCACGGCCTTGACTCTTTCAATATCGTCTTTTAGATCCGGCTGACCCACCTTGATTTTTACGGCACTAAATCCCTGCGACAAATAGCCTTCGATATTGTTCAGCAATTTGGGCAACGGAAACTGAAGATCAATACCGCCACAATAAGCATTACAACGCTGCCCGGCACCACCGGCCATCTTCCACAGCGGCAACTCACTGGTTTTTCCACGTAAGTCCCACAAGGCAATATCGCAGGCAGATATAGCAAACGAAGCAATACCCCCACGACCAACGTAGTGAATATGCCACTGCATATCCTCGTTGAGTTGTTCTACATTGGTGCTGTCTTTGCCGACCAGAAACGGGGCCAGGTCATTTTTTATCATGGCGGCAATGGCAGTGCCACCGCGACCACCGGTATAGGTATAGCCCGTGCCAGACATTCCGTTTTCAAGGGTGACTGTACTGGTGATTAATTCAAAATGAAAATGTGCACCATGTTTCGCATCGTGTAATACCTCTGACAGTGGTATCCGGAACAAACGCACATCGATTGTCGATATTTTAGACATTAACTACTACCAAACCGAGGGAGTGAAAGCACCATAATTACCGGATACAGCACGGATATCAACCGATGCTCAACGCCAGTCAATTTACTGATTCATCGCAGCCAGAGATAGTGTGGGTGTCAGGGCATCGGGATCAACCATCACTCGAATCAACGCAGGGCCCCCGCTTGTCAGTGCATCTTCAAACACCTTGGCAAATTCATTGGCGCTTGATACCGTCGCGCCATAGGCACCATAAGATCTTGCCCAGGCGGCGAAGTCAGGATTAACCAGATCTGTCGCCGATACCCTGCCCGGGAAATGTATTTCCTGATGCATACGAATGGTCCCGTACATACCGTTATCGATAATGATCGCTATGATATGCGCCCCGTGTTGCACCGCCGTTCCGAACTCCTGACAGGTCATTTGAAAACAACCATCACCTGCAAAAGCCAGTACGGTTTTTTCAGGATGAGCCATTTTTGCCGCAATGGCCGCCGGCAGACCATAGCCCATCGAACCACTGGTCGGCGCTACCTGAGATCCAAAGCTGCTAAAACGCCAGAAACGATGAATCCATCCGGCGTAATTACCAGCGCCATTACAGATCACCGCATCATCGGGCAATGATTCAGACAAAAATCGCATCACACCCCTGAGTGTTTCCGCACCCGGCAAGGTGTTATCCAGTGAAGTCCACTCTTCATACTGATTACGCGCCTCACGCGCCCGGCCGGCCCAGGGCACATTACCCGTTGGGCGACACTTTTCTAACGCCTCACAGAATGCCACCGGGCTTGCATTGATTGCCTGCACTGGCCTGTAGAGCTTTCCCAGTTCCAGTGGATCAGGGTGCACATGGATCAGCGGTTGGCGCGGTTCGGGTATTTCAAGCAGCGTAAAATCCTGCGAGGGAATTTCAGACAGGCGGCCACCAACCAGTAAAAGACAGTCACAGGATTTGATGCGTGCGACTAGTTGCGGATTAATCCCCAGCCCCACATCACCTGCATAGAGTCGGTGGTTATGATCAAACAAACCCTGGCGCCTGAAAGAACATGCCACAGGCAGTTCAAACCGTTCGGCAAAGTTTGTTATTTGATCAACGGCAGCTTGACTCCAGCGGCTGCCACCAAGAATCACCAGAGGATTGTCTGCAGACTCCAGACGTTTGATCATCTGATTGATATCGTCTGCCCCCGGATGAGTTTCAGACGGAAATGCAGGGGCGAGCGTTTTTGCTTCAGCCAAACCTGTCAGCGTGTCTTCAGGTAATACCAAAACCACAGGCCCCGGTCGCCCGCTTAACGCTACATACATGGCACGGGAAACCATCTCGAGGACTCGCTCTGCACTGTCAATTTCAGCCACCCACTTGGCCATTCCGCCCAAAAACTGCTGGTAGTCTACTTCCTGGAATGCTTCTCGATGACGGCGGCTGGAGGCAATCTGGCCGACAAACAGAATCATGGGAGTGGAGTCCTGTGCAGCAACATGGATACCGGCAGATGCATTGGTTGCACCCGGGCCACGTGTCACAAAGCAGATGCCCGGCACATTACCAAGCTTGCCTGTCGCTTCGGCCATCATTGCAGCACCACCTTCCTGCCGACAGACAATAGTTGCTATTTCACTATCATGCAAAGCATCCAGCACCGGTAGATAGCTCTCACCCGGTACACAAAACACGCGTGATACACCCAGTGATTCAAGCGCGCCGACGATAAGTTCGCCACCGTTTTTCATTGTATTCCTTTTGTAAGCGTTATCCCGCAAAGGGGATTATTTATTATTGTTGCAGTCGCAGTAGATTTAGTCATTACATCTTTTTCTTCTTGCGAACTGATTTTTTCTTTGAACGTTTTTTCTTGTAGGTTGGTTTCTTGCCAGAAGCCTTGACCGCTTTAACGCCCTGCAATGCAGTTACAGAATTATTGCTGCTCATTAACACAAGCTCACGCAAACGCTTTTCCAATGGCTCCATGAAATCCTGGTAACTCGCTTCACGCTGACTAATGGCATTAAGTGTCGCCTCCCAGTGCGCTGTCATATCGGGTCGCGTCGCTGCTTCCGGTAGTGATTTTATCAACCCCCGACCAGCATCTGTGTCATGAATTTGCTTACCCTGACGAATCAGGAAACCGCGTCGAAATAATAACTCAATAATACCTGCACGCGTGGCCTCGGTACCCAGACCATCCGTATCCTTTAGAATTTTCCGAATGTCTTTTGAAGTCACATAGCGCGAGATGCCTGTCATCGCAGCCAGCAGCGTGGCATCCGTAAAATAGGCTGGTGGCGTGGTATTTTTTTCAAGCAACTCACCTTTATTGCAATGTAGTGATTGCCCTTTGCTAAGCGGCGGCAGCACAGCTTCTTTTTTTTCTTTTCCCGATTCAAACAACACTTTCCAGCCAGGCTTCAGTATTGTTTTAGCGTTAGCGACAAACAATCCACCTTCGATCATTATTTCCGCACGGGTATCTGCATACTCATGTACAGGATAGAACTGTGCCAGGTACTGGCGAGCTATCAGGGTATAAAGCTGAAGTTCCTGCTTGCTTAACTGCTGACTGTCAAGCTTGCGTGTGGTTGGGATGATGGCGTGGTGCGCGGTAATTTTTTTATCATTCCACGCCAGCGTTTTAATTTTTTGATCGGCTTGTCCCACCGCTTTCGCGAGTGTTGCAGCATTATTTGATATTGCACTCAGAACCGCTGCCGCCTGTGAATAATGCTCATTAGGCAGGTAGCGACAATCCGACCGTGGATAAGTGATGAGCTTATGCTTTTCATATAACGACTGACAACAGGACAACACCGTCTGAGCACTCATACCATAGCGCTTGCCTGCATCGATCTGCAAAATCGACAAACTGTAAGGCAGCGGTTGATTTTGTTTTTTATTTTTCCTGGTACAGTCACGCACAGTCGCAGGCTTATCGGTGATTCTATCAACTACGCTTTTAGCCAGCTTTTTAACCAGCACTCTACCCGCCTCGTCCATGTAGGGCTCACACGCCTCACTCGGTTGCCAGGTGGCAGTGAATTGCTCTGCGTTCTCAGTCTGACAATGCGCCAACACCTCATAGAACGGCTTGGAGACAAAGTTCTCTATTTCTTCACAGCGCCGCACCACCAATCCCAAAACCGGTGTTTGTACCCGCCCCACAGACAACACGCCATCATAGCCAACCTTGCGCCCCTGAATTGTGTAGGCTCGAGTCAGGTTGATTCCGTACAGCCAGTCAGCCCTGGAGCGCGCTAATGCCGATGCCGACAGCGGCACATAGTTGGTATTGCGATCAAGCCGGGAAAGCGCCTGCTGCACCGCGGCGGGATTCATATCGTTGATGAGTAATCGCTCTACCTTGTCACGCCGCGCAGCACTCACCTTGAGATAGGCGATCACCTGATCAACCAGTAACTGCCCTTCCCGATCCGGGTCGCCCGCATGCACAATTGAATCCGCTTCGGTCACCAGCTTTCTAAGTACCGCCAGTTGCTTTTGAGTCTCGGGCTTGGGCTTGAGCTTCCATTTTTCAGGAACTATCGGCAAATGCTGCATCCGCCAGGCCTTGTATGCGGGATCGTAGACGTGTGGCTCGGCCTGTTCGAGCAAATGCCCAATACACCAACTGACACAATCACCATTAGAAAGCTTGATATATCCGTCATTGCGCTGCTTTGCCCCGGGCAACACATCCGCAATAGCACGCCCCAGGCTAGGTTTTTCAGCAATGTACAGCTTCATTTAGAGATTGGTCAGTAAGTCAAAGATGGCAGGACTGCCTATGATAAAACATTAGCGCGGCCGATTCAGGATCGATTCCCGAGCGACCAACAGAATCGACAGAGTCGTTTTCAGGCTGATCAGCACCCGGGTGCATTCGCCCCGGCGTGCGGTGCGCTGTGAAATAAAAATGACACCCATCGTAAATACAAAGCCTCAATAAAAATACGCTCACCGCTACTTCGACTCTTAACTTTTCTGCGCCTCACAACATTTTGCGTCACTAAACCCTCTTATCTTCGCTCAATGATTATGCGAAACAAATGGATCTTCGGTTTTTACAGTGGGGGTAATTTTACATAGTGGTTAGATTGGACAGGAAGACAGATACGGGAAAACAAGCTCGGCGCGTTCAATACTGATGCGCAAGCCATAACGAAGCGGTTATCCATTTCGGCAGAGTATTGGGTCTATTTACGCACGCACTTTAAAAGTCAATTCAAAAGATTGGTTGGATGTGTTCATTCGCTGGAACAGGCTTGTCAGATCTTCGGCCGGCAGCGTCCACCAAGTTTGGCAGTCAGTACTACGTTATATACTTTGACCGAATCACCATCCACGGTAAACCGACAATTGCTCTCAGACGCAATGATGGCCTGAGCTCAAAGCCACAACAAAAGACCACTCTCCGCTGCTTCGACTGGTATTTTTTGCATACCGCAACATTTTGAGCCATTAAAGCTCCTTTTCTTTGCTCAATGATTGCGTGAATGAACTGGCTCTTCGTTTTTTACGTTGGGGGTCTTTGTAATTTGCCCCCCCAAAATCGACCAGTACATTCACCTTAGTTTATTCGCTTTTCTCGCTAGCTTCCCAAGAGATTGAAATTCACGAGGGTCATGTTATGCCGGATCGGTCCATGGGTCTCTCCTTCTTGTGATGCATTGGTTGCTCACAAGATTCAGTGTCCCGATAGACTTCCCTATACGCCCCTGTTGCTAGTGGTGTTTTGGAGAGTTCGATAACACTCTCCTTCACCACAGTCGCCCTAACTGCGCTGAAAATAATTCGACGAGGTCCCGCTATGGCTGAATTTTTTCGCTTTGATTTGACAACTGCGGATTTGAACAGTTTGTTACCCAACTTTCCTTACGGCTCACTAGAGATTGACACTAATTGGGGAAATGACTATGGTCATGCTCATAGTCATCTATTGGAAATTTCGTTCCTATGAAAATCATCAAAGCTTCAGAATTTAAGGCTACCTGCCTGAAGTTAATGGACGATGTAGCTGAATCCGGTGAGCCAATACTGGTGACAAAGAACGGTAAACCCGTCGGTAAATTCGTCCCCTATAGAGAAAAGACGACAACCTTGATCGGCTCGGCCCGGGAGCAGGTGAAAATCAAAGGGGAGATCCTAAATTCGGACGAGCATTGGGATGCCGATCAGTGATCCTTGATACTCATGTACTACTGTGGCTGATAACCGATAACAAATCACTCGGCAATAAAGCCAGAACTATGTGTGATGACGCACTCGCTTCTGACAACCTGGGGGTATCTGCCATCTCTTGGTGGGAGATTGAAATGCTGAGGCAAAAAGGTCGTATTGAACTAAGCCAGGACACATCGTCATTGCGTGAAGACTTGATCGAGTCTGGCCTTGTTGAAATGACCATGAGCGGAGATGTCGGCATCCGCGCCGGAGCACTGGAAAATTTCCATGGCGACCCCGCAGACCGCATCATCACTGCAACCGCTTATATCAATGGGCTTGTGTTACTCACAGCTGATCAACAAATTCTCAAATGGAAAAACCAATGCGCTCGTCAGGACGCTAGAAAGTAGCCCCCGGATCCATGTACCAAATCGACGGATCAGAACCTGATCAAAACAACGCCTCACACGATGAACTGTGCCCGACAAACAACCCCGGAGGCAACAACGAATGTTGGGTAACCTACGGCAGGATATGCCGGACAGTTTACCGTTTCGTCTGATCGACTATCTGGATTTGGTCGATTAGACGGGCGCAGATTAGAGAAGATAAGCGCGAGTCCATTGACAGTGATCTCCGCGGTATCTTTAAACGACTGGACATCGATGAGGACCACTGGCTATATATACTGAATTGATCTTACAAAAGCACGGGAGGATTTTCTCGATACCTGTGCCAGAATAATCCCCGCCCCTACCACTTTTAGCTCCCGGCTAACCTCCTTACTGCTCGCATTCGAATGCAGGTGCGCCTTGTCTACAAACTTCTCGCTACTGCGTACTGCCGGCCAATAACCTGTCGCATAAAACATCTTGGTTTCTTCGTCAATGCCTTGTTCTACAGTACTTCTCTACGTGGAACACCGACCGACGACCACACCCTCGATTCATCACGCGATAGTAAGCGCCCTCATATTCTACTCGCTCTGGTCTTGCCATTGACTCTGTAAACTGATTTATTTATACCTTGTCAACATTTGACCCCACTCTATTTTTGTTCTTTTCTACCTATTATTTTATACTCCCAGTTTATGCGTAGACCGACATATTTCCAGTAACTCCCGCTTTATATCTCTATCATCGCATATTCTGAGGTAGGTTTTTTCCGCGTCTGCTTCTGATTGAGATAGTATCCTTAACACTCCGTGATTGTTGACAATCAGAAAGCCAAATTCGTCTTCTGCGTCCTCGCCAAAACCTCCCTCTCCAGCCATCTCTGTCAACACATACACAGCTCTCAATT
>CAZNOB010000209.1:0-8722 GCA_964574535.1 uncultured Granulosicoccaceae bacterium
GGCATACCTTTAACCTTAAACATATCAGCGATTGAGCCACTGTCGTCGTAGCCAATGATAAAGTTTGATTCCAGCTCATCCGCAAACTGACGAGCCAGTACTCGGTCTGTATCCAGAGAAACCGCAAGCACCGTCAGCCCTTTATCCCTGTACTTGGTTTGCATCTCTCTCATCCACGGGAAGGAATCACGGCACGGTCCACACCATGTGGCCCAGAAATCAAGATACACCACATCACCGCGAAACTTTGAAACCGGCATCTGACCATCATCGGTTGCGACGGTAAATTCTACCGGTGAAGTGCTCTCCGGTAGCGGCTCTGCCGAAGCCGTTGATTTTTGCAGTGTGGGCACGGGCGGTTGCTCCGGAGGTTCAGATTCACTACAGCCAGCCAGGAACGCAACCACTAGCAAAACCGCCAACCACCATCGTTGGGGATATCTATTTTGATCGGTTAATTTTTCTCGAACTATCTTCATATCTAACCCTAATCCTGAACAGGTGTTCTATAAGCAGTCACATTGTACTCGCCAACGAGTGGATTATGACTGCCGTTTTTCGCAGTTGTTCAAAAGAAAACACCCGCATCAGAAGGCTGGCGTTTATACTCGACGCCTTCATTTTCACGCACAGTACAGCGACGTTCCGGGAACACGAGTTGACCAAGATGGTGCAGGCCTTCCAAAAGCTCTCCAGCAACACCAAAGGCGCGCTGATTTTGTTGCTGGCTGCGGCGGGCTTCACGATAATGTCAACGCTGATCAAGCTCACGGGGCAGCGGATTCCTGTCGTACAAATCATATTTATCCGTCAATTGGTGATGACGCTGATTATGGTGCCCCGTTTTTATCAGGATTTTCCTCAATCACTACACACCAGACGCCCCGGCCTGCAGTTACTTAGAATATCGGTGGCGCTGATCGCGATGCTGGCGGGCTTCACCGCCGTGATCAATATGCCTTTGGCAGATGCCACCGCCATTGGTTTTGCAAAAAGCTTTTTCGTTACCATCTTCGCAATCCTTATCTTACGTGAATCCGTCGGGCCTCGGCGCTGGATGGCCACAATCCTAGGTTTCTGCGGGGTGTTGGTCATGTTGCAACCGGGCGGTGACAGCTTTTCCATCTATGGCGTGTATGCAGCGATTGCCGCCGTCGCCGCCGGCCTGGTGATGGTCATTATACGCTTGCTCTCACGCACTGAGGCACCAGCTACCATTCTTGTATATCAAGCCGTCGGTGTTGGAGTGGTATTGGCCATACCCGCCTACATCTACTGGCAGCCACCGACCACTACAGAATGGATACTGATGATTCTGACAGGAATAGCAGGTTACTGGTCTCAAATGGCTAATATATACGCTTATAAATTTGGTGAAGCTTCACTGCTTGCACCAGTGGAATACACACGCTTGATATACGCCACAATAATAGGTGTCATTGTTTTCGGAAACTTTCCGGCACCTGCCACTATAGCTGGCGCTATTATCGTGGTTATCGCTTCGGCTTATACAATTCACCGGGACGCCGTTTCAAAGCGCAACGCTCAACGTTCACTGCGGGAGTAATACTATCGAGGGTCAATCGTACCAGCTACGCTTAACTCACCATTATCATCTCGGTGGAGTATGACCATCTCCCCCGAAGCCGGATAGACCCCCGTCAACGCGGTAATATTTACCTGATGTGTTACCAGCATTAGCGGTTGATCCAGCGGCTGCGAAATCAGCCACTCTTTTAATTGCCGGGTACTTTCCTCACGCAGATGCATCGATGCAAAAAAAGAATTCAGGGCGGGCAACTCTTGCACCTCTCCCACATCAAGCAAGGTTGCCGTTTCCAGACAACGGCACCATTGACTGGAAAAAACCTGCATTTTGCCCAGTCCATTGCTTTGTAAGAATCGGCCTGTATCACGGGCCTGCTGCCTGCCCGTCTCATCCAGGTTGCGTTGCGTCTCACACGCTTTCACATCAAAGTGACCCGGATCCCCGGTTCCCGGTGCAATAGCATGGCGCATTAACGCGATATGATTTTTGAGTGCAAGCTTCGCCAGCAAAGATTGATCAGTTTCCTGAGCCCAACTAATACTGGTTAGAATCAGTGCAATGACTACTGTCACTTGTCGCAAGACTGCTTTCAAAACATACTCTCCTTTGCCTATTTATCTTCTACTACGACGCGCACGCGCAATAGATCACTTCATTCCTATAATGTGCTCCTGCTTTATCGGCAACAAGATGGTCGATTGCAGACAACAGTATTCTTACACGTAAGCAGATTTCTTGCGTATCGTATTCACAAGCCCCGTAGAGAACCCCCTTCAACATACCAAGCTAAACACCCACAGTATCACCACGGCAATACCGCACCATCATACGCCAGAAATTGACCAGAGTTTTCCGGTGTCAGTGTTTCAACCACATCAATTAAATATCCAGCGGTTCTTTGCGGGGAAAACAATTTATCCCTGGCAACTGCGCCCTGAAAAGGTTTTGATAAATCCGTATCGGTCGTTCCAGGGTGCAATGCTGCAACGCAAACCTTTGAATTGATCCTGCCCCACTCAATACTAATGTTTTTTAACGCCATATTTAGTGCGGCTTTAGAACACCGGTAACTGGTCCAGCCACCGAGTCGATTATCCTGAATACTGCCTACTTTGGCGGAAACAGTGGCAAATACACCCTTCTCCGTATCGGAAAAACACCGGCCAAAGTGCTTTGCCAACAACAAGGTTGGCAGAACGTTGGCAGTCATATTCAAGGTAAAAAAATCTGCATCGAAATGACGTATGGTTTTTTCCGGACCAAAGTCTGGTGTGTGTAACATCCCGGCTGCATTGATTAGCCAATCCAGTGATTTCAGCTGCCGCGCAAATTTTTCAACCGAGTCTTCATCACTGGCATCGAGCTGAATCCATTCAGCACTTGCATTACTTTGAATCGCCGGCGGCGGGGTACGACGCCAGGTGGCCAACACACTTGCATGCGGGTATCTGTCCACAATAGTTTGCACAATTGCCTGACCAATACCACCGTTCCCGCCTACCACAACAATATTCAAAGACTCTCTCCACGCCCTGCGACCATATTGAACTGTTAAATGGTCTGATAATGGCATTACCACACGATCAAAGATAAAGCCGGGTGCTCACATCGATAACACCGCTTATTCCTTGACACTAAACAGTTTGCAGCCTTAAAGCTAACGAAATTGCGTCAATAATCACAGGGATAGCGGATGCATTTGAAGTGCTGCGATCAGCCTTTGACACAAGGATCAGTCAATGCATTACCACGGAAACACCATTAAACGGGAAGCGCATCTCCCATGCCGAGAAATTGACGGCGAACTGAAGAATCCGGAGAACCGATGAACGATCTGACACCACACTACTCACGTGGAAACACAATTCAAATGCCGAACAAACCTGCTGCTCCTGACACAACGAAAAATTGCTACGCCAAATTTACCGCTGTCGCCATTGCTGTTATCGCCATCACCGGCTGTTCCACATTCAGTTTACCGGGAAACTCCAGTCTGGGAAGTTTAGAAGATGATGTGATCGTGGACGGCGGACGCTTCTCTAAACAAATCTATGCGAGCGCAGGAATCGGCGCCAGTAATCTGGACCCGGATACTTCCGCGAGTACTACTTTCAGCGTTAATGACAGCGTACGTCCTGCAGGGCAAATTACCGCGGGCGTCGATCTGACAAAAACATTCTCTGTTGAAATACACTCTGCAGACCTCGGCAGCGCGGGGCTGTCACCTTCAGGCCGCATTAACTACCACCTGAACGGCGGTAGCGCATTGATGTACGTGGGCCGGGACCGCCAAAAACGTACGGGCCTGAGTGGCTACGGGCGTGTGGGCTTCGGGGTAATGGATAACAGTGCCGTTGGCAATGTTGCCTTTGTCCGCGAAAACGACACCCAACTGCTGGTGGGCGCAGGCGCTGAATACGGGCTGCGTAACGGCCTGGGGCTTCGCGGTGAAGTGATTGTCTTTGACAAAGATGCTCAATTTGCTCAACTTGGCGTGATCTACCGAATAGGCAGCGGAGGTGGATTCAACAGGCTGGCTGAGGCTCCGCTTGATGTTCCCGCAGTCGTGACTAATACCAACGCACCGTTTGAACCGACCCCGCTGGAACCCACCGCGTTGGAAGCTCCCCCGCTGCAGGCAGCATCACCAATTGAACCTGAACTGGATGTCTTCGCCAAGTACACAACAGACACAGACGAGGATGGCATCTTTGACAATCTTGACGAATGTCCCAACAGTTCCATTGGCGTGGCTATCGACGAAAACGGCTGTGCCGTGTTCGATGGCGTGATTGAAGGCGTTAACTTCGAACGTGGCTCAGCCCAGTTGACAACATCCGCTCGCGCAATTCTGGATAACGTAGTGGAAACCCTGTCAGATCACCCCGACGTGCTGGTTTCTATAGGCGCACACACAGACAGCAGAGGACTTGAGCAAGACAACATGAGCCTGTCACGCTCCCGTGCGATCACCGTCGCCAAATACCTGATTAACAGCGGTGTGCCAAAAAACCTGATGTCCGCGCGTGCTTTCGGTGAATTAGTTCCACTCGCGGAGAATACAACACCGGAAGGTCGTGCATTGAACCGCCGAGTTGAACTGGTTGCCAGCAAGGGGATTGAACAATAAATTCAACGTTGTTCTGAACCCGTAAAACAATCGGAAAGCCCGCCACCTGGCGGGCTTTCTTCATTTTAACGCCCCAATCTTTGTGTCAAATCGACAAATCGGCTAAATCACTCAAATCAAATGCCATGGGACTAGGCAACACGGATAATTTCGGTCTATAATGCTCGGCTTCCGCTCGGTGCCTATACCAGCGGTATTCCCTCCAGAGGGGCGTTAGCTCAGTCGGTAGAGCAGTTGACTTTTAATCAATTGGTCGAAGGTTCGAATCCTTCACGCCCCACCATATATCTTCTCTCGATCCGTACTCAATCTGCAAGATAAATGCATGCACTATCGCTGCATCGCTTTTAGGCGTCACTCTGTCCAATCAATAAAAATCGAGCTCGAGCGAATAACAGTTTCCGGTTAAAAACTGCTGTCAGTTCATCAAGAGATTCGTCAGCTCTAAAACACACCTACTACTTGTTATGTGAATGGCTGCTCTGCGCATTATGGATTGAGCTGTAGGATGATGGCTCGCACCGACTACTGCACAGAAAAATCGCCGTGCAATCCAGCTTCCGAACCAATCTTTCTTACATCAGTTTGCGACTACGTATGTAGCGGGAGCTCGGGCAGCAACTAAGCCTCAGCTGTCGTCAATACCTACCATCACAGCCCGGCATTATTCATCTGCTCTATGCGACGTCTGGCCAGTGCTGCGATAGACCGTCCACGATACTCACTTTCAACAGCGGTAAGCTCTTGCCGTGCTTCCGGATAGCGTTGCAACTCAAAGAGTGCAATGCCTTTACGCAAGCGCGCGTCGGGCACTTTGCGGCTACCGGGAAACTGAAAGATGACCACATTAAAACGATCTATCGCCTCATCAAACTGACCCTCGACATAGTTTGCTTCACCTAACCAATAGTGGGCGTTATCAGTGTAAGCTCCTTCGGGGTATTGACTCAGGAAACTATCAAATTCATCAATAGCTTCCCTGTTTCGTCCCAGGATCAGCAAATCATACGCATTTTGATAGTCCAGCTTTTCCTGCCGGTCACTGCTTGATGGTTGCGCAGGCACCTGTGCAACCACCTGTTCAACCGGCGCGGAATCCAGATCAGTATCCAGTGTAATTTCTTCCAGATCTTCAAGGTCATCCAGATCATCAAGCCCTTCCAATGAATCCAGACCGCCGCCGCCCCCTTGTTCCAGAGTCTGCAGCCTGCCATCTGTATCAAGGTAGAGCTTACGTTGTGTCTCACGCATTGATTCAAGTGAGTTGGTTTTTTGTTCAAGCTCACCACGCAGTTGCCGCACTTCTGTTTGAAGTGCCTCGATGCGTTGCACCATATCGATGAGTGCCGAGTTATCGAGCACTCGTTCAAGACGCACAATTCTTTGATTTAAGCCTTGCGCTGACAAGTCCTGGGCAACCGCAGTGCCAGCACTGCCGATCCACACGGCCCCGGCGGTAATTGACAGGGTCACTGCCCTGACCAACAACGGCTGACTGAAACTGTGCGGGTTTTGCAATTTTTCTTTCAACGCTGTCTCCTGGTACTTAGTCGTTAAGGCTGGGGTGGCTTAGCTGCACAAACTAGTTCAGCCCTTCATAGACTAGCTCAACCCGGCGATTTCTGCGCCAGGCGCTCTCGCCGCTGCCTTCATCAAGCGGCACCTCTTCACCATAGCTCAGTGTACTAAATTGACCGGCATCGACCCCTTGAAGTTGCAAAATTCGGGCAACACCGCGTGAACGGTTATCGCCCAGCGCTATATTGTATTCACGCGAGCCACGCTCATCGGTGTGACCTTCCAGTCGTACCCGTACATCCCGGAACTGAGACAGATACTCTGCGTGTTGCTCGAGCAGGTCAATTGATTCAGACCCAATTTCGGCACTGTTGTAGCCGAAAAAAATAATTCGGCGAGCCAGCGGGTGGCTGGGGTCATTGATTGCACCCCGCGTCAAAGCCCCCCCGGACACTGCCCCCCCGGAGATGGAACCTCCAGGCGGAGCCGCAGTGACAGTACCGACTGCCGCTCCCTGCCCGGATCCTTGCGTTGATTCGGGTACCGACGGCAGCTGACGTGGGAGTGACGATGGCACATCAACATCGGTTCCACGGGTGGCACAAGAGACCAGTGTTGACACCGCCAGCGCACAAAAAATCAGCGCTCGGCCTGTCTTAAAATTCACCTGACTATTGATCACGAAAACCTCATTTTTATTCAGTGGATGCATTATAACTCGGTTGGCGTATCAAAACGTTAACGCTTTGGTCCCCAGGCCGGATCTCGAACATCCTCATTTGGAAGCCCGATTCGCTGAGACACAAGACCGTCAACGCTCACAACTCCCAGTACATCGCGGCCGTTTTCTTCGGTAGCGTACAAAATCATCTCGCCGTTTGGCGCAAAACTGGGTGATTCATCTAACCGGCCATCGGTCAATACTTCAAGGACTCGTCCATCCAGATCCATTTTGGCGATCCGGAAATTACCTCCCTCACCATGTATAAACGCTATTGAACGCCCATCTGGCGACGCAGTAGCGCCGGCATTGTATCGACCTTCGAATGTCAGACGCTCGGCCTCCCCCCCGTTAAGTCCCTGCAGGTATATCTGCGGAGTACCGCTACGGTTAGAGGTGAAGACGATATTATTATTATCAAGCCAGGCTGCTTCTGTTTCGATAGAACTTTGGTCAGTTATTTGACTTATCTGACCCGAGGCCACATTAACAATGTAGATATCCGGACTACCTCGATGAGACAAAGATAACGCCAGGCGCTTTCCATCCGGTGACCATGCCGGCGCACCATTAATTCCTTCAATCGAAATAAGCTTCCGCCGCTCCGCCCTGGCCAGATGATGCACAATGATCGCTGTTCGACCCGGGAACTCAAAAGACACATAAGCCAGTTGCTCTCCATCCGGCGACCAGGTTGGTGACATCAGAGGCCTGGAAATTTCCAACACACGAATTGTATTTTGTCCATCTATGTCTGCCAGATCGAGTGCAAAGCGTGTTGCCTGGCCACTGCCACTGGCGGTGATATAGGCAAGCTGAGTATCAAAGACACCCTCCACACCAATGACCTCTTCATAAACCCGATTGGCAATGGTGTGTGCAGTCTGCCGTAACTGATTTCCGCCAATTTGATAAACACAACAATAGTCTGCAGTGCCCTGCGCGTTATCGGAAAGCTTAAGCAAGCGCTCCTGTTGAAGGAAATCAATGAGTTCGAACTCAACTTGCAGATTGCCACCGGCCTCACTCCGTACACTACCAACCACAAGGTACTCAATTTCAGTGGAACGCCAGTCGATAAAATTGAGTTCAGTGGATGAAGCGGGATTAGCCGGCATGCGGTTTCGAGGTAAAACCGTGAAGCGCCCACTGCGGATCAGATCGTCTTCCAGCACCTTTGCTATGTCAACAGTCAAGCCCTCGACTTCTACTGCGAACGGTACAATGGCAATGGGTACTGCGTCCTGCACACCAGCGGACTCTGTGATCTCGATGCGCAACACAGAGCTTGCAGTCGCTGGTAGCAGGCAAAGTAAAAACCCGATTAGCATTCTAGACATCATCTATTGATCCCAATCTATCCAACATCCCCGCCTCATCACTATGGTACCGTAAACCCAAACGCCAGCTTACGATCAAATACAGCCTTGTGAGGCGGCTTTGGAAATGGACGTGTAGACAACACCGCTTTTTCCACTGCACGGACCAACTTGCTGCCACCCCCGGTACAACTCTGAACCTGAACATCAACGACCTCGTTGGGCCACACCATTATTGCAAGGACTTCGCATCGTGTCCCGGGCCGCACCCCGGCAGGTGGTTTGAAGCGTTGCGTCACACTTCTTCTAATTTTTTCCACATACTGCTGCGTTAACTGATTTTTTTTCCGCAACAACCGGGCTCTTTTTGCTTTGGCTTCAGCGGTCGCATTTGCAACCTCTGCCGCCTGTCTTGCTGCTTCAGCCTCTTCCTGGCGCTTGCGTTCCGCCGCTTCCGCCAGTCTCTTTTGTTCGGCTTCTTCCTC
>CAZNOB010000210.1:0-6305 GCA_964574535.1 uncultured Granulosicoccaceae bacterium
ATTCACAAGCATTATGCTAAATACCCAATCACCTATTCCTTTATACCGGCAGCTTGCTGACAGAATTCTGGCCGAAATCAACGCCGGAGTTTACGAAGTGGCTTCGCGTATACCATCAGAGCACGAGCTGGCAGGCAGCTATGAAATCGGCCGCCCGACCGTGCGTCAGGCCACCGATTTATTGGTGCGGCAAGGGAGATTGGAGCGCCGACGCGGGTCGGGCACCTATGTGCTGCCGCCCACTCGCGCAATTGATCTTTTCTCTCTTGCGGGGACCAGTGCTGCACTAAACAGTAGTGAGCTCAATGCAAGTCTGGCGGTGATGGCAGGGCCGATACGTGAGCCCGCCACAGAAGAATACGAAGATAGATTTCGTGTTGAAAGATGCGCAACCGTAGATGGTGCGCCGGTTTTAATGGAAACCCTCTGGTTTAATGCCGCATTGTTTCATGATCTGGATAAGCAGGTGCTGGCGGATCGATCACTATCAGCACTGGTTAAAGAGAATTACTTTCTAGAGCCCTCGTCCGCAGATCAAACCTTTTATGCGGTGGCAGCTAATCGCAATGTAGCGAGGCGCTTGAACATAGCTGAAGGCACACCGGTACTGCGTGTACTGCGTGAATTGTACTTTGGTGATATTCAAGGTGCACTACAGGTAGAGATTACTTGCCTGACTGATCAATTTGAGTTTTCACAAACATTAATCCCCGTACAGGCGGGACCGGGTAATGCCTCGACGGCTGCCTAGTTCGCTATTTAACCGAGATACGTACATGAGAAACAGTGGTTACTACAGTCAGTTTGGCGGGGCGTTTATCCCTGAAATTCTGGTACCAACATTTGATGAGCTGGAGTCGGCCTACCTGGCAGCACGGGATGATGATACTTTTTGGCAGGAATACCTCGATCTGATGTCGACCTATTCGTGCCGTGCAACACCAATTACCCGGCTGGATAATTTATCGCAAGAGTTAGGCGGTGCAAGTATCTATGTTAAGCGTGAAGATTTAAATCATACCGGCGCGCACAAAGCCAATAACGTGATGGGGCAGGGGCTGCTAACGAAGCGCATGGGTAAAAAACGTGTGATTGCCGAGACCGGAGCGGGCCAGCATGGCGTTGCTACCGCCACCATGGCAGCCAAGTTCGGGTTTGACTGCACCATTTATATGGGCGCACACGATGTTGCTCGGCAAAGGCCCAATGTGTTCTGGATGGAGCAAATGGGGGCCGAGGTCATTGCGGTTAAAGAAGGCAGCCAGACATTGAAAGATGCCATCAATGAAGCGTTTCGCGATTGGGTCACTAACATGGATGATACCCACTATGTGTTAGGTACCGCTTGTGGCCCGCATCCGTTTCCAGAGATGGTCAGCTGGTTTCAATCTGTGATTGGTACAGAAGCACGCAAGCAGATGCTGGAGCGCACGGGCAAGTTACCTGCACGCGTCTATGCCTGTGTGGGTGGTGGATCCAATGCGATGGGTATTTTCAGCGGATTTCTTGAAGATAAGGAAGTAGAGCTTGTTGGTGTAGAAGCGGGCGGGCGAGGACGGGGTAGTGGCGAGCATGCTGCAAGACTTGCTTATGATGATGCCACTATCGGCGTGGCGCAGGGTTATAAAACTTTCTTTCTACAAGATACAGACGGTCAGATGCAGGATACTCATAGTGTTTCTGCGGGCCTTGACTATGTGGGCGTGTCACCAATACTTAGTCATTTTCACGAGACAAAGCAGGTTCGCTTTGAAGCTGCCGCAGATGAAGATGTGGTCGCTGCTATGCAGCGTACTGTGCGCAAAGAAGGATTGATCCCGGCGCTGGAATCATCGCATGCTTTTGCACAGGCTTACCGGGAAGCCCCAATGATGTCGACTGATGATAACATTCTAATCAATATGTCCGGACGCGCTGACAAGGATATTTTTACAGTCGCCGATGCAGTGCACGATCCAAAGTGGAAGGAATTTATTATCGATAAGGCAGACGCCTACCGACGGGAGATGACCAATGCGTGAGAATATTACTCGCCTGGAGCAATCGATTCGTCGTGCGCGAGACAAAAAAGACATATTGCTAATGACCCATATTGTATTGGGTTACCCGAGCTTTGATGACTGTGTGCGGGTAGTGGAAAGCATGGTCGAGGCCGGTGTTGATTTGATGGAACTGCAAATTCCATTTTCCGAGCCCATGGCTGATGGTCCCGTCATATTAAAAGCTAACGCAGAAGCACTTAGGGTGGGGGCGACGGTTGATCAGAGTTTTGAGGTCGCAGAACGACTGGCTAAAGAATTCGATATTCCGTTTTTATTTATGACTTACTACAATATTTTGTTTTGTCACGGTGTTTCGTCTTTCGTTGAGCGTAGCCAATCGATCGGAATTCAGGGGTGTATTGTTCCTGATTTACCACCATCCGAAGGCCAGCAGTATTTAGATGCAATGCACCAGGCTAACCTAGCACCGGTACATATATTTACTCCAAATACACCGGAAGAACGTATGCGCTTTCTAAGTGACAGCAGTGCGGGGTTTGTCTACACGGTTGCCCGTAAAGGCGTTACCGGCAAGGACACCGCATTTTCGTCAGAACTTGAAGAATACCTTCAGAGATGTCAGGCGAATACAGATCTGCCACTTGCAGTAGGGTTCGGAGTTAAGGCGCGAGAAGATATTGAATTTTTACGTGGCAAAGTAGATATCGCAGTAGTCGGATCTGAAACCATTCGCGTGATGGAGCAACAAGGTGTTGCAGGTGTAAAGCCTTTCATTGAAACATTGCTGGGAACCACAGAAGTGGCGTAAGGTCTGTGAGCATCACAGCGCCGTTAGTGGCTTTGCTATGTAGTGCTTGTCAAAGGTATATCGAGAGTTTGCTGTAGTTTCGACGTCGGCTTCACTTCAGCTACGTTTGTGCGATTTTACGCAATGCATTGCGAAACATAGATTAAATGAGAATTGAATTGAGCCAGCGGTACAACCCGGATCCCACCAGCTACCACTAAAAAGGCACTCCTTACTGCTACTGCGAGCATCACTACTTCGAGAAACGCTGCGAGAGCTGTACCACTAACTCTGGGAAGGAGTGTAGTTGCATTTTCGGAGCTGAGTGTGAACTCCATAACGAAAATATCGCATTGATACAGTATCGAGTGGGTTCGCCGGGAGCTGGTAAATTGTTGCAGTTGATACGCTGTGAAACTATGCAGTAGTGGCTGATTCCTTCTGATATGGTTGCCTGAAGGCAAGTTATTAGTCCATTGCCTCGGGGTAATAACTATTGATCTCTTGGTTCTATTTTGTGGAAGTCTCCGCACGAGTTGTTGGGTCTTAACAGCAGAGAATCAGTATTGGGTCATCCAGTTACTGGCGCAAGCTGGGAAGGATTTGTCATCGAAAACTTGCCGTACGCCGCCCCCAGGCGCACAACTGCAAGTTTTTTTAGATCCGCGACTGGTAATGAGATCGATCTGTTATTGGAGCTCAATGGTAGGCAGACGTTGGGCTATCGAAATCAAGCGTTCTACAGCCCCTGCGGTGTCTGCTGGTTTTGTATCGCGCTATTGAAGATGGCGAGCCCACGGAGGCTTTTGTTGTCTACGGAGTTACAGAGCAATATAAAAAATCCGGTGGTGTACGACTTATTAGCGCTTTGGAGTTAACCCAACTAATCGCGGACCAGTAGTAGAAAAAAATTGAGCTAGCGGTACAACCCGGATCCCACCAGCTACCACTACAAAGGTACTTCCTTACTTCTACTGCGAGCATAACTACTTCGAGAAACACTGCGAGAGCTGTACCACTAACTCTGAGGGGAAGTGTAGCTACATTTCCAAGCTTGAATGTGAACCACGTAGCGAAAATTTCGGTTTGATACAGTATCGTCGATAAATCGAAAAGACAATTCATTGGCCCTTGTAGCCACTGTGCCTGCGGGGGTGGTCAGAGGATTATTGCCAGGAACTGAAATTCCTATTGGAAAAATAAGCAACATGCGGTGGTAGTCGTAGCGGAAATTCCATCTTCGCAATTAGCGAAAAGTCGTGGAAATTTTCGGCAGGCGTTGTTTCTTCGGGGTTGAAGTGAGCTCAATTCCTTTGCTTAATTGCCTGGTCTGCCTTTATAGACCTGCCGATGTGCGGCTGGTTAGATTGGTTGTTTCCGCCAAGCCTGACGGAAGTTTGCACTCTTTATTACGTAAATGCTCGGCAGTTCATTTTTAACCAATTCCGGCGGTATGAACGTTGCGAGTTTCCAGCCGTTACGGTTAGTGGGTGCTGGCGGAAACACTGCCGCTGCACAAACAGAACTACTCCTCTATCGATCCGAATTAGTTGCTCCCGGACTTCGATGGTGAAAAATAATTGTTGCCTGAATCCTGGCAAAACTTTTGGGGCCAACTGTGCTGCAGATAGCGAATATAGAAATCAGGTCGAATAGTTGGTCTGGACACACCTTTGGTATGTCTCCTTGTTTATTGTTAGTTCTCGGAATCGTTGTCTTTCTGTGGTCTGATGAATCGAAAAGCGAAGGGGTTGTTGTGCCAATCCCCACTCTTGATACGTCGGTTTCAGAGGCGATTGTTGATGAAAAGCAGGATTCGGTTTTAGGTGAAGCGCCAACTCGTGCTCTGATTGGTCGTGATCAGCCTGTGAGTTGGTCGGTCAAAAGTAACGCACGAGCAGTAACGATTAATGGAGTTCGATTTCCGGATACCGGATTATTCATCCCTAGTTCTTTTGTGAATGATAAGAACAGCCGGGTGCATGCGATGCTTCATTACGTAAACCGGGTTCGCAAGAAACATTTGACGTACGGGTGTCAGCCGGAGTGTAGTGACGGAGAAATTTCGTTCGTACTGGATGTATTTAATAATGAAAAATACAGCTTTGTGTTATTGCCTTTCATTCAGAGTCTCGCTGCACGGAATGGTGGACGCGGAACTGCTATCGGTGAGGGGGCCTATTTGGGGTTTAGATTCTCAGCCCAGTTGTCTGACACTTTGGGGTTTTCATTTGGAGGGGAGACCCTGAAACGGTTTGATAGCACAACTGATCTGGGCAGAAATGCGTTCGTGGGGTTTAGCAAGGCGTTTGCATGGGGCAAAAGTTCAAGGCCCAATGTTATTGCGAACCTGGGTTTGGGATCAGGTATCTATTCAACCTATGGCAATATTCTTTTCAGAAGCAGTTTTCGATCAGATCGATCATCCCTCGAAAACGATCCGAATAATTTTGATTTTGGGTTGGTTGGTTCGCTCACCTACCTTCATTCAAGTCGGGCTGCCTGGAGTATCGAGTACAGCGGGTACGGTGTTGGTTTTGGCCCGTCCTTCAGACCTTTTTCCGGTTTGCCTCTCACAGCAACAATTTCTTTCTACGATTTATTATGGGTGCCGTCCAAGATTGGTTGGCGTGATGACGTGACACCTAATTTCTTTGTGAATATGTCCTACTCCTTCTAATCTAAGAAGCGAGGCAAAGAACCCTTTAGAAAACTTCGAGCGTAGTGATTCCGAGGACATGTAACGCAGAGGTCTAACTCACCACCTTCTATCCTGTTGGTGGTGTGATCGTATCCGTGAAGTGGGACATGCTCTGAGCCAGGCTAGGCCAGATTCGTTTGACTGTGCGTGCCCTAATATCCCCTTGTTATTCGCCAGATCCGATTGATCAATTTCAATCATTGCCTATCCTTACAATGAGAAACGGGGTGATTGAGAATTCTCTGTCTAAAGACAGATCTTCTGTGGGGGTTATAAGCGCAATGGCCAGTTTTCTGACGTCTGGCGCAGACTATGTTGTCAGCGGTGCGGCGACACAGGGTTATTCATAGTTTATGGTTGTAAATGTTTGTGTGCATATATTTTGCTACACCCTCTCGCTCCGTAAAAAGCTTGTAGAGAACAGAAGCGCAAAAAGCTTAATTAAAAATATAAGTGGAAATTATCTATAAATGGGTCTTGTTCAAATAACAAACTATATCCAGGCAAGCCTTTTTGCTGTTTTGGGATTGCTTATGCTTCAGGCATGTTCTGTAATGCCTCAAACAGGAAATTTTGAACCTTCGCTTCACAGTGGAAATGTGCGGGTAAGAGACATTGATGAGCGGCTGATCGAGTCGTTAACACTGAGCAATGTAAAGGGAAATATTGGCTGTAGCATCGGTGAATGTCCGGAGGATATTGACTATCGAATCGGGCCTGGGGATGTACTTAGTATCGTTGTTTGGGAGCACCCACAGCTTACGCTGCCGTTGGGGCCCAATAGATCACCGACTGAAGCAGGCAACCGTGTGCA
>CAZNOB010000210.1:6405-8698 GCA_964574535.1 uncultured Granulosicoccaceae bacterium
GAATATGCCAATGCGAGAGGCGTGCTTGTATTTCGCCATGCTCCCGGAAACACAGACGTAGACGTTTTTAAGCTGGATGCCCGCTCACCCTCTTCCTTTTTCTGGGGGACAAAATTTAGTTTGCAGCCGCAAGATGTTGTTTACGTGACCTCTGCACCGGCAACTCGATGGGGAAGAATCATCTCCAAGCTTATACCGTCGTTGTCGGCTTTGAATACTCTGTTGATCCTTGAGGATCGGTTGTAGTGAAAATAAGGTCGATCATAGTCGTTTGTGTGGGAAACATGTGTCGTTCGCCTACAGCAGAATATTTGTTGAAAGAAAAGCTGAGAGGCATTCAGGTAACGTCGGCCGGATTAATGGCTCGAAAAAATAAGTCTGCGTGTCCTAAGGCGGTTGAAATAGCGGCGTCAAACGGGCTGGATATCTCGCCACACAAAACCCGAAAGTTGACACCAGAAATGGTGGCTCAAAACGACCTTGTGCTTGCTATGGAAGCGGGACACACCACAGAGATACTGTCGGTAGCGCCGTTTGCGCATGGCAAGGTGTTTAAGTTTGGTCGATGGAGTGGGGACGAAGACATTGCAGATCCTTACCTGCAGTCAGACGCAATGTACCAAGCAGTATTTTCTAAATTAAAAGAACAAGCCCACAGCTGGGCGAATAAACTGGACATATCAAAGTGATATCAAGCACAAGCCCCCAGACGCCGAACAACAGCCATCCAGTTGATCAAGACGAAGCTGAAATTCTACCGCTGTTAATGCTGCTCTGGTCCAGGAAGCTGTTAATTATTGGCTTAGTATTGGTAGGTTTTGTGATTGGGATGCTAATCGCAATTACCAGGACACCAATGTACCGGGCTGATGCGTTAATTCAACTCGAAACCAAGAACAATGGCATATCGCTCTCGGATGACATCACTAGCTTAATGTCTAACGAGTCAGAGGCTGTAACAGAGATAGCAATACTCAAATCCCGAATGGTACTTGGTAAGGCGGTGGAAGAGTTGCAGCTGGATATTGTGACCCAACCGCGAACACTGCCCCTTTATGGTGAACTAATTACCTTATCCGGGGTAACTCCCCCTGATTGGAGCTGGTTGTCTCCATTTTCAGTCTCGGGTGAAGCGATATCGGTAGGATCACTTAGAGTCAACCCGGAGTTTATAGGTGAACCTATCCAGCTCACTGTGATAGATCAGAGCACATATTCAGTTGCAATTGGTGAGGGAGAGCCCTTGATTGGCACGGTAGGAGAGACACTAAGCCTGTCCGAAGGCAGGGGTCAGCTTAATGTGACAAAGATTGCGGCTAGATCGGGGGTGGAGTTTTTCGTTCGCAAGATTCCACCTCTTAGTGCTTTAACTCGTCTGCGTAATTCGTTACGTGTTACTGAGATGGGGCGAAATTCCAGTTTACTTAGTATTACTTTGGAAAGTCCTGATCTACCAAGGGCGACGGAAACTCTTGATCAGATACTCGCCACCTATGTCGAGCAAAATATTGGTCGAAGTTCAGAAGAAGCGGAGAAGAGTCTTCAGTTCCTGGAAGATCAATTACCTTTGGTTCAGGCAGAGCTAACCACTGCTGAGACTGATCTAAATAATTTTCGTCTTCAGCATGAATCCATTAACCTTGATCTGGAGTCTGCGTCCGTGTTGGACCGTATGGTTGCCATCGATACACAAGTTAGCGAATTGGCAATGCAAGAGTCTGAGCTTTCGAGACTTTATACGAAAGCGCACCCACGTTATGCAGCGTTGTTAAGTAAGCGCACGAAGTTGCTTGATGAGAAAGAATCGCTTTCTTCCACGGTACAGTCTTTTCCAGAGACACAACAAGAAATTTTAAAGAGAACACGCGATCTTGAGGTGAACCAGCATATTTATCTACAGCTTCTAAACAAAAGGCAAGAGCTTAATGTCTTAAAAGCCTCGAATGTGGGTAGTGTACGGGTCATTGATACCGCTGTGTCCAATCCTGCTCCAATCAGCCCCAATAAAACGATGATTATTTTCATGTGCTCGATGTTAGTTGCCATGTTTGGGTGTGTCGCGGTCATATTGCGCGCCTTGCTGGAAAAAAACGTGGATTCGCCAGAGGATATTGCAAAGTTAGGGCTATCAGTGTATGCAACTGTTCCTCGATCACCTATTCAAGAAGCACAGACGGGACGTCAATATATGCTATCGCGGGATGATCCTTCAGAACTGGCGGTGGAGGCACTGAGAAGTCTTCGGACAAGTTTACATTTCGGGATGTTGGAAAATGGTAAGGGTATCGTTTCG
>CAZNOB010000211.1:0-8652 GCA_964574535.1 uncultured Granulosicoccaceae bacterium
TATCAGGAGAATCCAGCAATACCTGCGCGCCCCACAGCGGACTGGTTTGCACCGCGCCGCGTCGCACCAGCTCCTGCCCCATACCGCCGTCAAGCAAAACCACTTTTTTACTACACATTATATTTTTCTACCCTATATAGCATTCAGTAAATCACAGTCATGCGGTGCTATGGTACTCTCACACCTTTCCATCAAATAAACAATCCGATGACCGAAGAAACTAACCCACAGAAGTACCAGTTGCAGATCATACCAGTGACGCAACTACAACAAAACGCGATGGTTTTCTGGTCTACAGAAACGATGCGAGGCGTACTGATTGACCCTGGCGGTGAAGTGGACAAACTTATGAGCGCCATCAAAGAATCGGGCATAACAATTGAAGCAATCTGGCTGACCCATGGACATATAGATCATGTGGGCGGGGCCGCCGAATCAAGACGCCGACTACAATGTAAGATTATCGGTCCGCACAAAGACGATCAGTTTTTACTTGATGAATTGACTCCAGGCACATACGGCATCCAGGAGGCAGAAAGCTTTACCCCCGACGATTACCTGGAAGATGGCGACACACTGACATTTGATGGACTGATCTTTAACATACTACATTGCCCCGGCCACTCCCCTGGATCTGTGGTTTTGTATCAACCGGACCTTGCCCTGGCCTTTGTTGGCGATGTGCTGTTTCAGGGTTCAATCGGCCGTACCGATCTACCGGGTGGTGATCACCAGCAACTGATCGAGTCAATCACCGGTAAGTTATGGCCGCTGGGTTCCGCAATTTCATTTGTTCCGGGTCACGGGCCGGCATCCACATTCGAGCAAGAGAGGTTGAACAATAACTTTGTGGCGGATTCAGTCTTAGGTCAGAGTTAATCCACTAGCTTCAAATCTCCCTAATCCATATATTTTTTGCGTGTTAACTAATGTTATCGATGTAGTACACAATTTGAGTTATCAATAGCTGAACCAATAGACTACCAGACTACATGCAATCCCTTAATGTCCGTTTATCACATAGTAAAACGCCCGATTTACAAGTACGTTAATATAGATTTGGAGACCTTAATATGACCAGCAAGCAGTCAATTGTAAATCCTGTTGCAAACGGAAAGGTTCGTGGATATGACAAACACGGGGCTGGACATTATCACGCACCACGGGGGACACGACTGCACGATGGCATTGATATCATAACTACAACCGGTCAGGATATCGTGTCTCCCATTGACGGCACCGTGACACGTAAATCTTACCCCTATGCGGGAGACCTCAGATACACTGGTCTACTGATTACCGGTACTGGCAAACATAAAGACTTCGAGGTTAAGATTTGGTACATGCTTCCTTTCCAGACCTTAATTGGAAAACCGGTTATCGCGGGCAATCAAATTGGAACTGCTCAAGACCTGACTATAAAGTACCCGAGTATAACTAACCATGTTCACCTGCAAGTTAAGGTCAATGGAAAATCTGTCGACCCGGCTACATTGATCACCACCGGAAGTGCCGCTAAGAAGCTATTACATTCCGGCCCTCCCTGGGCAGCACATCGTGCCATAACTTAACCATGCGTGCTGCCGTTCTCACTGGAGATTGACTATGAAAACTTACCGACTGAGCACGCTCGTATTTATGCTGGTCGCGATTAGTGGCTGCGCAGGAAAACAGCTTAGCCTTAGCCACGTATCGAATACCCCTGCTATTCCTGAAATCACGCAACTACAAAATATTGATCTGTCGGACTGCAGCAGGTCATACCAAAACAAAAGCATATGGGTAGTAGAGGTATACTGTGGCGAGGCCGAAGGTCAATCGGGTATCTACCTGTTTGATACGAGTGGCTCAAGATACTACCAATGGTACGATCAGGCATTCAGCCAATGGCACCAAAGTGAGGGCTGCCCCGATCAGGACAGCTGTAATTACACGGTAAAGCTTGATGGGTCAGGCAGGATTACAGAGTTGTTGTTTACCTTCAATATCAACTTATCCTCCGGTTACTACCAATTGGATAGTCAAGGCGATTCATTAGAGATTTTAGACAAGGAAATAATAGATTCCCCGTCTTAACAGATGCGCCATGGTCAACGCCAAAATTCTCAGAGCATCAGAGATACAATTGCATCAGCGAGATGCTTATCCTGTATATTATAGTCACCCTCTGCAACTCTCAGCTCATGAGCCTTTGCAAGCACCTGTGCATGCGTGACACCCAGTGGTGGTTCAAACTTATAACAGGCAAGCTCGATCAACTGCCCTAACGGTTCACGAAAATAAATCGAATCCATGAATCCACGATCCTTCTCAGCGCTGTGTGTGATACCTGCCTCGTCGAGTCGCTTTACCGCCTGTGTATAAGAGGCACGTGACACATTAAATGCCAGATGATGGACATTACCGATATTATTTGGATTGACTGAGGAGTCGACTTTGCGATTTTCATCGGTAAAAACTGTTAACGTGGTGCGACCGTCACCGGTATCAAAGTAAAGATGGTTTTCACCTGGTGAATCGAGGTTAGGCTGATCGAATAAAAACTTCATCCCCAGCACACCCTGCCAGAAATCAACAGAGGTTTGCGTATCGGCACCATTCAGTGTGATGTGATGTATACCCTGAGCTTGAAGGATCGACACAGGTTAGTCTTCCGCGATATCTTCAGCCCACAGCTCAGGCTTTTCGCGAATGAACTTTTCCATCAGAGCGGTGCAGTCGGGATCGTCCGCGATAATGACTTCAACCCCGCGCTCACGTAAAAATGCTTCGTTGCCGCCAAATGTTTTATTTTCACCAATGACCACTCTGGGGATACCAAACTGAACAATGGTACCCGCGCACATCATGCATGGACTCAGACTAGTGTATAGCGTTGTATCTTTATAGGTTTTCTGCCTTCCCGCCTTGCGCAGTGCATCCATTTCACCGTGCGCAATAGGATCGCCCTTTTGCACGCGCTGGTTGCGACCCGACGCAACCATATCATCGCCACGGGCGAGTACAGAGCCGATGGGGCAACCGCCTTCGTCAAACCCTCCTTTGGCTTCATCGTAAGCGAGTTTTAGAAACTTCTGATCAATTGTACTTAACATAGCAGCTCCGATCTCTTGAATTGAAATCATCTATCATCGGGGGCGTTTTTGCAATTGATGATCACTGTAAGCCCGGATAATTTGACGTTTTCTAATTTAGTTACAAAGTTTAAGACAATCGACTATTACCGCTACGGCAGTGGCACATGAAGCACTACTGTAAACAAAGCATAGAACACCACCATGATGATGGCACCCGCCCCGCAATATAGAAGTACATTAAAAACCGACCAGCGATCATACATCGCCGCAATTAGCCCCCCGGCAAAGGCAATAACACCAGCGGGTAAAAATCCTGTGACGGGCATGACGAAGCATGCCAGAAACATCGTTGCGACCAGCAGGATTCGACGCCACCATATGCCTTCTCCAAACCCGCCCTCTTCACTAGGCTTAATAAAGCGGGCTATAAATGAGATCGCCGCGCAAACAATCAGAATAACAGACACAGTCTGTGGAAAGACCTGGCTATCTCTGTCGGTATAACTGAGTGTATCGTAAAGTGCAATAAAGCCTGCCAGTACAAACAATGCAGATACGATAAGCGAACCCAACTGGCCTTGCTTGCTGGTGGTTGAGTTACTCACGGGCTTGTTCCCTCTTTACTATATGCTCGCTTACGGGCAAAGAAAAACGGTAGCACCAGTGTCATAAGAGTGAACGCTAAAATTGCCTGCGATATGGGGCGACCGAAAAACATACCAAACAAATTATTGGTTGCAGCGCCAATAGTCCATCCTTGTACAAACCCCTGTTCTGCAATCGGCCCCAAAATCAACCCCAGGACGATTGGAGATGCCGCAAAGCCGAATCGCGCAACCACCCAGCCAAATACTCCCAGGCAAAGCATAAGCACGACATCAGATACACTATTGCGAATAGAAAACGTCCCTATGATTGTCATAAACCCTACAGTGGGAACCAACACAGCCTTGGGTATTGTTACTATTGACTTGTAGGCATATCGCCCAATCAATAAACCAGCAGGCAGCATTAGCACGGTCGCGATAAGCAAACCGTAGATAAAGGTATAAACAATAGAACCACTTTGAGTAAACATCGCCGGGCCCGTGCGCACACCCTGCACAAGTAGAGCACCTAACACGATAGCATCAGGTGGTGTACCGGGTATGCCCAGCACCAACGTGGGAATAAAACCACCACCAACGGTTGCACTATTAGCGGATTCGGTGGCCATAATTCCATCAGGCTCACCTTCTCCAAACTGTTGATTTGCTCTGGCTGTGCGTTTTGCTTCGGAGTACGCAACCAAACCGGCAACCGAACCACCTGCCCCGGGCAGTATTCCCACCAGGGTACCGACCACCGAAGAACGCACAAGGTTGAATTTGGAACGCATCGTTAGTTGAAATGCATCTCCAATGCGTACGGACTCTACGTTTTTTTCTACTTTTAAGTGCCGATCGGGCACTGCGACCAGATCAATGAGTACGGGTATGCAGTACAGGCCGATTAAAGCCCCGACAACACCGAAGCCACCGATTAATGTCTGGCTACCAAACGTTAGCCGAATATCGGCAGAAATTTCTGCCACACCCACGGTAGACAAGAGCATTCCGAATGCACCTCCCGCGAGGCCTTTCACCAGATTGCCATTCGACAAAGAGGCGATCAGGGACAAACCAAATATTGACAACCAAAAGTATTCAATCGGACCGAAAGCCAATGCGACCCTTGATAAGGGTGGTGCTAATAAAAGTAGCGCAAAAGCACCGACTAACCCACCGAATACCGACGCAAAGCACGCCAGCGCTACGGCTAGATCGCCATCACCCCGCTTTGCCATAGGATAACCATCAAAGGTTGTAGCAATAGCTGAAGGAGTACCTGGCGTATTGAGGAGGATGGCTGCATAGGCTCCCCCGTAGATGGCGCCGGTGTAAATGGCCCCAAGAAGAATTAGCGCCGATGCGGGCTCCATGCTGAAAGTAACGGGCACCAACACTGCAAGTGCCATGGTGGCGGTTAACCCGGGGATAGACCCGACAATGGTTCCGGCAACAACGCCGAACAAAGCCAACGCTAGATTGAACGGCGTAACTGCCGCCAAAAACTGACTCAACTCCAAAGCAAGTTCCCCCCGGGGTTAACCGGTATGCACATGAAATCGCTTACTTGATCAAACCAGCTTCGCGTGCATCATTGAGGTATTCCTCTACGCGCGCCTTCATAAATTCAGCCATGCCATCGGCATCGACATCGAGCATTGCAAACCCGCCGTCGAGCATTTGTTGACGAAAGTCCGGGTCATTGTTGATCTCGCCGATCATATCTGACCACAGCTTGGTGGTTTCTTTGTCAGCTGAATTTGGCAAAGCAATACCACGATAAGCGCCGCCTGTCATGTCATAACCAAGCTCTTTAAATGTAGGGACATCCGGAAACAACGGATGGCGTTCTTCCATCGCCACTGCCAGCATGCGAACAGCATCTCCTTGCTTGGCACCAACAGTTGAATAACCCCACTCAGCCTTAACCTGATTACCGAGCAACGCTGTTACCGCAGCCCCTGTGCCTTTAAACGGAACATAAGTTGTCAGGATGCCAGCCAACTTATCGAACTTGATTTGAGCTAAATGGTTTGCACTGGCCTTACCTGAACCAGACAATGTTACTTCACCTGGCTTTTCCTTCGCAGCGGCTACTAAATCAGCCAGGGTTTTATACGGACTATCCGCTGCTACAACAATGGCATCGGGTGTGTAATGAAACATATAAAACGTATTGAGTTCATCCGTTTTAAAACCAACATCTTTTTGCGCGGGCTTGATAATGATGTGCGGCAAATTAACACCCATGATAGTTTGGCCGTTACCGCTTAATCCATTTAAGGATGCCCAGCCAACAGCACCGCCACCACCCGGCTGGTATGATATAACCAGATCCTGATCAAATTTCTCCTTGAAGAAAGGCTGCTGCAATCGAGCTGAAATATCCGACTCCCCCCCCGGGCCAAACGGAATAATATAACTTACCGGGCCATCCAGGCTCGCAGCGCCAACATTTGCAAAAACTGCCACGGCAGCAGCCGTGGATAAAAATAATTTTCTCAACATCGGTATTCTCCAGTAGACAAGTGTATACATCGAGATTTTCCCCAACAATCTCGCCCAACCAAAGTATCATACGGTTCAGGAAATATATATAACCGTCATTGAGCTGATCCGGATTAATTGCGCGGTGATACTGCGTCCACCGTGGCGCAATTTCCTAACCTGGAATTGCTAAACAGCACGTGCTTCCCGGATTTATGCTCTGTGCGTTTTGGTGATGTTTATTACACCTGCCACCCGTTGTTGAGAGCGGCGGAAATGCTCTACACGCCCAACACTTCCGATGCTAATTGAGTTCCTGCAACGCGAGCTTCAATCTTCGCAAAGGCCGTATCCCTCGAGGTAGCCAAATCATCACCAAACGGAGAGAAACCGCAATCATCGGTTGTGCCCAGCTGATCAAGTGGAATGTGTTTTGCCGCCTTGAGGATTCTGTCCTTAACTGTTTGTGCTCTCTCTACCGCGTTATCAATGACATCAATTACACCCACAAATACTCGTTGATTGGCTTTTATGTTCTCCCCGATAATAGATAGTGCATATTCGGGTTTGTCTTCCGAGGCCATTTGCATATAGAAACTACCTACATCAAGATCCATTAAAACAGGAATCACCTCACCGTAATCCACATCCGCACTATGAGTGGAATTATGGTCTCCACCCGGACATGTATGCACCCCAATGCGTTGCCTTTCTTCACTGGTAAAGGCTGAAAAGACCTGATTGTTAATATCGACAAACTGCTTGAGCAAACCTTTTGAGGGATCAAGCTTAACGGCTAACCGACCTTCGGTAAAATCCACCTGTACAACGTGCGCGCCGTGATCGAAGCAGGAGCGTATATCGGCCACTGCATGAGTGACCAAATCGTCAATAAAATCACTTTGAGAGTACCCGGCAAGCCCGTCTTGTGGATAGAGAAGTGACATGGCCGATGCTGAAATAACAGCCTGTTTCAAAGGTTTTGTAGCATAGCGTTTAGCACGCGGCAAATAACTACCCGCATACAAACCGTACTTAAACGGCCCACTGGTTAGCCGCGGCAATTGCCTTGTATGGCCATCGTCAAAGGGTATGACGACTCCGTCGGGCGCCAGATTTTCAAGCCCGTCCATCAGGTATGTAGCAAAACTCGATTTGGCCTGCTCACCATCTGAGACAATTGGTGATCCGGTGCCTTCAAACCTGGAGATAGTATCCTTTACAGCGTCATCTAAAGCCAGATCCATTTGAACCTGATCAATCTGGCCATTGGCAAATTGCTGCATCGCGGACTGCAAATCAGGGGATCTTGGTACACTTCCAACTGGTTCTGTAGGTAAGGTCATGAGTAGTTGTCCTTATGTGTCCGATAAAACGGGACTTCAAGCATGCAATAGCAAGACGTCCAGGCGAGCCTCACTATCCTCAGTGAACAAGCACCTCAACCACCAGTGGGCACAGCCCTGGGCCCGAACTTCCACGATACTGTAAGCGCTCACGCGATTCAACGCTTTTGCCAGACGACTGATCCGGCGCGCCCAATCTGGTGCCGTCGAAGCCCGCCTAACAGAAGGTCTGGCCGAGTTTTACACGACTATGCATCATGGAATTTCAAAACAACTATCGGAAACAACTATCAGGACTACCTATTAGAAGAGTGTGATTTTAGAGTTTAGATATTTTCGGTTAGATACACAGCCGTCCAGTAAATATGATAAGCAGACCACAAACGTAAAGCGTTTGCTGTTGATCTACCCGCGTTTAATCAGTTTTGAGAGTGATCGTGCAAGTGGGTCGGCGCGCCATATATGGCGCAAAGAGCGCCGTCAGCCATGAATGGCTGTTTGCGCTATCCACTTGCACGATCACTCTCAAAATGCCGGACACCCGAAGGGCTGAATAGTCGCAAAAAGACATTTTGCTTCCGTTTTTGTTCTTCTTCAAAAATGAAGGCCCCCGCAGGGATGTCCTGTTAGTTGCGCGACAGCACACCGCTCGCCGGGCAAATTCTCCTAACTCACCTACCATTCATAGGCTCTATCAATACCCGCCATCTTAACGCCGGTAAATGCAGACGCCTGAAAAGACAACGCTCTTAAGTCTTCCACTTCCAGGTTATGCACAGAGGATTTACCACAGGCTTTAGCCAATGCGGTGATTTCCATTGTCATCGCGGTTAAGTAGCGTGCAACACGCTCCGCTCCGGCATGCGGATTCATGCGTTTCTCAAGCTCCGGGTCCTGAGTTGCAACGCCAACCGGGCAGCGCCCGGTGTGACAGTGATGGCATGCACCGGGAGAAGTACCCAATTTCGCATAGTCATCAAGATAACGCGGAGAGTTACAACCAATGGCGATCATTGCACCATTACCAATCATTACTGCATCTGCACCGAGTGCCAGACACTTCGCTGCGTCAACACCGGTTCGAATACCACCGGCAGCCACCAGGCTAACTTTGCCTGACATACCGCACTCATCCAGAGCTTCACGCGATGCTCT
>CAZNOB010000212.1:0-8652 GCA_964574535.1 uncultured Granulosicoccaceae bacterium
ACTTTAACGGCATGCACTTTGACTCCGGTGATTTAATAGAGAATTTTTAAGTGCAGAACAGATCGGCAATATGCGCGAATATTATCAGATATTTTTTAGCTACCGGAAGTTAAAGAGCCTCTCATTCCAGCAGAACCCGGCAATCTGAATTAAATTCTGATGATAGAAACTTTCGGTACTTCTTAAAGTGACTGTCTTTTTTGGTCCCCCTACATAAATCACCATCGTTTATCAATAGTTAAACCAGATCATTGACCTGGTTTGTTTCATTATCTCAGACTGCAATACAAGGTTCTAAAGTAAACTTCTAGTACGCTGTTTTGCAAACCCACTACAAAGCTATTTGGCAACTGTGTATTTGCTTATTGGTCGTATTGATTTGGACTATTGCTTACCAACTGATCGCGGATTGATTTATGGGTAAACTAGAAAAAATAATAATAGGGTGTGCCGGTGGTCTGGCCGCTGTGGCGGTGAAATTTCTTGGGCAAGACTATGATTTTCTAGTCCAAAATATACCAAATCTGGCCGCTGAAAAACAGACCAGCCTGATTTTCGGATACGTAGTGCTGACACCAATCTTAGTTTTTCTCGGAGCGCTGGTGTCTTATGTGTCAGATGAAACAAAACGTATGAAATTGTTAGCGATAGCGGTCGCAGCGCCAGCACTCATCACGACATGGTCTGGCGGAGTAAAGGTAGACAACATTCAATCCGCTTCCAGCACTTTCATTAGTTCTGCCTTTGCCGAAGAGAAATCGGATACCGTTCTTAGGAAAGAAAGATCAGGTTACAAAGTGTTGGACGAGAGCTCCGTAAATCAGAGAAAAACCACTGCAGGTAAGATAAAGGAAGGCATCGGACTATTTTTTGGCTACGGGAAACTTGAACAGCGTTATTGGGTGATCGTTGGATCATACAAGGACAAAACCAGAGCTCGAGTATTTGCAGACAAAATAAATGACGAAGACGAATCCCTTCAAGCATTTGTGGGGATAAAAGTTCCACCAAATGACTACTATCCCGTCATAGTTGGTGAATATAGCTTGTTGTCAACTGCAAAAGCGCTGAAAGAAAAAGCACTGAAAACTGAAGTTATATCGGATGCATTTCTCTCGGTAGGAGCTATTCGTTGATTCCAGGTAATCTGATAATAAACGTCGGAAACAGCCACGAAACGGTACTGGGATCATTGGCTTAAAGGCCTTAAAGTTTCTCTATAACTATTTTGCGGAATCTTGCAACAAATGAAATCAAAACTTAGAATCATAGGCTTGGCTGTTATAATAGCAGTGCTCGGGATCGGTTGCTCAAGCTTGCCTCCAATTGAGGATAGTAACTCTATTCAGCACTATATCGCCATAAGTCGTGACGGCGGCCTTGAGGTAGTGAAACCGGGCCAACCTATTGATTCAAGAAGCACGGCTAATACAACCGAGGCAGAAGCAGTATATGATCGAATCATAGCGGGAATTAAACAACATCCCAAAAATAGTGACGGAAAAATTGAAGTATTGATTTATGTGCACGGAGGACTCAATTCTGAAGCTGGCGCACTGCGCAGAGTACAAACAAAATATCGTGACATATTAAACGGAGGCAAGTATCCGGTATTCGTCAATTGGCAGTCTGGTCCTATTACAACCTATGGCGCTCACCTAACCAGAATAAGACAAGGCGAGGTTTCCAAATACGGTTGGTTGACATCCCCAATATACTTAGCCACAGACATCGCTAAATCTTTTATCAATGCACCGAAATCATGGCTAATTACAGGCCGGCAGGCTATTGATTCGACAACCAACCTACTTAGTGATCAGGTTCGACTAGAGCGATACAACGCTCCAGATAGTAGAAGAATTTACTATGACGAAGCTGATGAAAACTTCACCACCTGGCGAAGATCCGCTCAATGGTGGGCTACATCTCCATTTAAGTTAATGACAACACCATTTACCTATACTCTTGCACGCCCAGCTTGGGATGTCATGCTAAGACGTACAAATACCCCATTTTATACACCTTCAGACCATATCGCATTCAACGGACAGCAATTCAGGAGTGGGTCACATGGCAGTGGCGCGCTTTTTGGTTTTCTGAGAAAACTTCATTCCGAAGTGGATCAAATACCAATGTCAATCACCTTAGTAGGTCACAGCATGGGGGCAATTATTGTCAATAAGATTATTACTCTGGATATGAGCTTACCAATAGACAACATAGTTCATATGGCATCAGCAGATTCAATTAACAATCTTTTCAATCATATTGTTCCCTATCTTTCAAAAAACCAAGATGCCAATTTTTATAGTCTCGCACTTCACCCGGATAACGAAAACAGAGAGAGTAACGCCTTGGGATTCACACCAAGTGGCAGTCTGTTAGTTTGGATTGACAATATGTTTACTACGCCAGAAACTGTAATGGATAAGAGATCTGGTAGTTGGCTTAACATGGAACGGGCATTCGCGCTACTTCCTGAACCTGTACTTGACCAAATGCACTTCAAGATATTCGGTCAAACTGTTGAAAACTCTACCGGTGGGTACATTGATACCCCACAGAAACATGGAGAATTTGGCGATTTGAAATTTTGGTCTAAGTCGGTATGGTGGAAGTAGCTCCCCCACCTGTCTGGCCCAATTGGGTACTAACCTGTCGCTTGAAATGGATTTGATACTGTATCAATAACCAATATGGATTTTGAATAGACAATGATAGCTACCGGCCAATAGCCGCCGTTCGCCTATAATAATAATCTGCTTGGATTGACCCGTCATGTCGCCCACAAATCCCAAAACACAGCACTGGGTTCCAAATTTTTACTTGCGACAGTTTGCCACTTTGGACACTATAAATAAAAAAAAAGGCAAACAGCAAGTACATGTGCAGTCCGTGGAGAATGCCGCCAAGTATTTTCTTTCAAACACAAGTGGCATTGCTGCAGAAAACCACCTTTATACTCTGGTGGATCCAGAAACTGGTAAGAAAGACTGGCGAATAGAGCATAAATTTGCGGAATATGAAAAACTGATTGCCAAGCTGTGGCCAGTGTTCCTCGAATGGGATCTGCCATTCTCCGGTGGACTGCAGGACGACTATAAAAGAATTCCTCACGGAGATGTACTGAGAAAAGCATTGTCTATTTTTATGACTCAGTTGCATGTAAGAAACCCTTATAATAAAAAGGTAATTGAAAAAGAAATCAAGAAGCAATTGATAGAGATTCGAAAATTACCGAAAGATCCTTCTGGCAAACCACTCCCTTTCACTGTTAAATTCGCATCGGGAGAAAGAGTCGACGTAAATGATACCTCGGACTGGGAAAACTTCGAAAGCAGCGACCCAGAGTTTATTAATAGTGTATTTCTATCTTCAATCGAAGTTCCTCTTGGCAATTTAAACAAGATATTTTATAACAAAACCTGGCAAATTATTGTCGCAAAAAATAAGCAGTTTTTAACTTGCGACCGTCCGATAGTTGTTGAGGACGAATCAATAGGGATGGAGAGATCGAGAATCTATTTTCCGCTATCCTCAACAAGGTGCTTGATAATGTCTGATAAAGATAGCGGAGTTGAGGGGTATTATCATGCAGTCGAGGAATTTATTCCTTCAATAAACTTATTAACAATTCAAACTGCCTCTGCACAAGTATATTCGCAAGCGGACCCTATTCATGCCATGAAAGATGTAGACTTGTTGTGTCAGAATCTACTGCTCTCGAAAGACTTAGGTGTAAACCAAAAAATATTAACTTCGGATACAAGATCTACGAAAAATCGAGTGGCACGGGGTAAGAGGCGTTTTACATAAATTGTAACCACTTATGTTTTGTCCTATGAACGGCTGCTTCGGGTACATTCTCTCCGTTCGCGGTACCTGCTGGGCTGATCGATGGTTGACTGGTCTATTTAGGTCATTGGCAGTCAACTATCGGCCATTTCCTGTCATACGTTATGCTGGGGTGACAGTCCGCTTATTAAATTAGTAATTATTCGCGAGATGACGACCTCATTCTCAGCTGGTAGCATAGTAGCTTTATCTAGGGGATTCGAATATATCATCTATGCCATTGATTAATATATACTTTTATTTAATTTATCGAAGAATCGAGTTCCCCCTCATAGTGTATTGACACTGCTCACTGCTACAATCAATAAAACGGAGTGACCAAGTAATGGCAAACGCCGATCAACTCAAAGCGCTGATAAAGTCCCATCTCAATAATGATGGGGAGCGCTTTGTCACGGTCGCACTTCAAGTAGCTGCAGCAGAGGCCAAACGGGGGCACTCCGCGCTAGCGCGTGATATTCGCAAAATCATCGATACTCGCCGTCAAAACAATATAAAAGTTGTATCAGTCAGCAGGGAGCTCGATGATCTCGTCTCGCCCGAAGATGCGGCTGGAGTGTCAGCATCATTCGTAGTTCGAAAGGATTTGCAAACCAAACTCGAAAGAATCGTTCGAGAACACCTCCAAGCTGAAAAACTGAAAAAATTTGGCTTAGGAAATCGGCGAAAAATTTTGCTTTCTGGTCCTCCTGGAACCGGAAAAACAATGACTGCCGCTGTACTTGCCGAACAGACTGGCCTGCCGTTTTTTGTCGTTCAGATAGACCGACTCATCACTAAGTACATGGGGGAGACTGCAGCCAAGCTTCGACAAATTTTCGCACTAATCCGAGACCGCCCCGGCGTCTATCTTTTTGATGAATTTGACGCGATTGGTACGCAGCGAGGCATGGACAACGACGTTGGTGAGATGCGCAGAGTACTTAACGGTCTACTCCAATTCATAGAACAAGATGAGTCGAACAGTTTAATTGTTGCTGCTACTAACAGCATTGAATCTCTTGATTCTGCACTATTCAGAAGGTTTAGTGACGTATTGCACTACGAGATACCAGAACTTGACGAAGTAATCGCGTTGATACAGAACCGCATAGGAACTTTTGCTGGAAGATATAAAATCAGCACGATCGCTGAATACGCTCGAGGTCTTAGCCATGCCGAGATAACACAGGCCTGCGACGACGCAATAAAGGAAGCAATACTCTCTGATAAAACGGCAGTGACGAAAGACTCACTGTTGAGCATGCTGGCAGACAAGAAGACATCCTATGGACTAAAGAAGTAAGTTTTAATGGTTGTAACTAAGCATCCCCACCTGTTTGTAAAAGCTCCTCCCGAATCTGCAGATTTTACTTCTCACAGAACTGGCCGGGACAACATCAAATTCCCAGAACGAGCGAATCGGGCAAGCCATGCTCAATTCATTCGAAATGCTTTAGACAAGGCCTGGAAAGATTCGTGTAAAAAACGTGACGAACGCCGAGCAGTATCACTACCAACAAGAGCGGGCACATATATAGAATTCCAGAGCGCACCGGATTTTGACTTAAGAACAAAGAGTCTCGATCTCCGGCAATCAGGCATTCGATTGCTGACCGTTGCCACTAAAACAGATAGCTCGGGAAAAGAAACTACATTTGCGACAATCTACGTTCCGGCTGGCAAAGAAAGCGTTCTTCTAAAAAAGATCGACGAATATGAAAATGAAAACACGCGTGATACCAAGAAGCCAAAAAATGAACCACTAGTTGCGAGTATTGAAAGCCTAAGAGAGGCTGTCCTGGAATCGTTTTGGCGAGATAATCCCTCACTTATACCCGAACAAGCAGAATGGTGTGAGGCGTGGCTTAGATGCGGTGAAGATTCAAAAACCACAGTTACTGATTTCTCAAAGCTCTGCAAGCAATTGGAAATTTCAGTGAAGGATGGCTACGTTTCTTTCCCGGAAAGATCTGTTGTTCTAGTTATGGCTTCTTCTGATCAACTACGAGAGATTTTGCTCTCCTGTGAAACAATCGCCGAGTTTAGAAAGGCAAAAACTACAGCAGAATTTTGGACTGGTCAGGATAATTCAGATCAATCGAAGTGGGCAGCAGATCTTGCGAGGAGGGTGATTGTAGATTCAGAGAGCAGGATCACCGCATGTGTTTTAGATACCGGTGTAAATAATGGACATTCACTACTTCAACCTCTGCTGCAAGACAATGACTGCCATACAGTGAATTCAGATTGGGGCACAACTGACAAACATGGACACGGCACGCTAATGTGTGGTGTTGCCGGGTACGGCAACGAAATGGAGAGCTTACTACAATCATCAGAAACCAAAGAAATCCCGTTTCAGCTAGAGTCCGTAAAACTGATACCAGAGTCAGGTAACCATAACGAAAAAGAGCTTTATGGTTTACGAACGAAGCAGGCAATCAGCCGTGCGGAAGTTGAGCGACCTAACCAGAATAGAACTGTCTGCCTTGCCGTGACCAGTGAAGATCATCACGACGAAGGACGGCCATCCTCCTGGTCCGGTAGTCTCGATCAGCTATGCGCGGGAACAGAAGACAACATAAAAAGACAAATAATAGTTGCTGCCGGCAACATACTTTCCCCTGATGAATGGAAGCGATATCCCGAAAGCAACATTACCCAGGCCATACAGGATCCAGGACAATCATGGAACGCTATAACAGTAGGCGCGATTACCCATAAGATGGAAATTCACGACACGGCACTAGCTGAAACCTATACACCGCTCGCAGTAGATGGGCAGCTCTCTCCATTCAGCACCACTTCCTACCTTTGGGATAAGAAGTGGCCTAACAAACCGGATATCGTATTTGAAGGGGGAAATGCCGCTAGCGATTCAACGGGCTTCGCTACAGAAATGGATGACCTTTCGATACTCAGCACAAACCACCAACCGCAGACAGCGCAATTCGGATGCATAAACGCAACTAGCGCCGCGACCGCGCAGGCTACAAACATTGCAGCAAATCTCTGGGCACAATATCCCAACGCATGGCCAGAAACAATCAGAGCATTAATGATTCACTCTGCAACATGGACTGATGGATTAGTAAAGCAATTTTCCAGCAGTGATAGAACCTCGAAGCAAAACAACGATCAACTGCTTAAGGCATGCGGTTTTGGTGAGCCAGACATCCGCAGGGCGTTAGCATCAGCAAGCAACAGCCTAACCCTGATCGTCGAGCAAGAGATTCAGCCATTTAGGAAGAGAGATAGTGGCAATGAGTACCAAACTAACGAGATGCACCTGATCGATCTACCTTGGCCAAAAGGAGCATTGGGGGAGCTGCCCGGTGAAACAGAAGTACGAGTTGACGTCACTTTATCTTATTTTATCGAACCTGGCCCAGGAGAAATCGGCTGGCGTGATAAATACCGCTATCGCTCCCACGGGCTCGACTTTGATCTAATAGGCCCACTAGAAGAAAAAGATGAATTTCTTAAAAAGCTAAATAAAGCTGCACTTGATAAAGACGAAGATGAAGAGCATTCAGGTGGGTCCGCGATAGAATGGACAATAGGTAGCAACGCAAGAAACCGAGGATCAATCCATCGTGATTGGTGGATTACAACCGCAGCCAACGCAGCAGAAAGTAATGTTATAGGCGTATTTCCTCGAACAGGCTGGTGGAAAGAGCGTCACCATCTTAACAAGGGGGCATCTAAAACTCGCTACTGTTTAGTAGTTACTGTTGAGACACCAGAGCAGAACATTGATATTTATACACCGGTCGCTAACGCTATCGAACTACAAGCCGCAGTGTCAGCTACCTGAATTTGAAAACAAACCTGTTGTGGGTTCCTGATAGCGGACCGTCACTCAGAGTCGGTGAATGTCGGCAAAGGGCACTTTGTCGCCGTTCGCAAGACCACCTAAATTTGTTATCCACTTTTCTCGCGTGAACGACAACTCTTGGCCAGGAGCTACCATTCATAGACCACAAACACTCCACTGGAATTCAGCGCTTTTTTTCTCGTTGCAGCATATCTACCCTGTTTTTGCTGCTGATGGTACAATACACCCATGATTGATTGGTCTTTATGCGCGGCAGTAGAGCAACACAGCAGTAGAGTTAGTGGCACCTGGGTGTTCCGCGGAACACGTGTGCCAGTCTCTTCACTTTTTGAAAATCTTGAGGATGGCGCTGTTATCGATGAATTTGTTGAGTGGTTTCCCGGGGTGAGTAAGGACCAAGTCAAGGTTGTTCTTGAACATGTGGCTAGAAGCGCTGCTGCATAGCTGTGCGAATTCTGTTCGATCAAAATACTCCAGTCCCACTTCTAGATTCATTGCAAAAGCATGATGTGTCTACCGCGCATGAGATGGGTTGGTCTACACTCGAAAATGGCAACCTGCTTAGTACGGCGGAAGAGCAAGGATTCGATCTGTTTATCACGGCGGATAGAAACCTAAAATACCAACAAAACCTCGCTGGGCGATCTCTAAGCATTATTGTTCTCTCCACAACCAGTTGGCCGCGAATAAAAAACTCGGCCTCAAAAGTGATTAGTGCTGTTGATGAAATAGTGAATGGAGGGTTTATCGAGATAGAGATTCCTTAAAGCACCTGATGCTGGTTGCTATCGAATCAGCTTCGGTTCAGCCGCTCGAGAAACGGCAGTGTCAGGCGCTGATCGGCCGGAAAAAGACCTGGCGGCACAATTCTTCCAAGGTAACAAACGTAAATAGATCCGAAGGATTGGCTAGAGCCATACTTCCGCTACTATTTGCAACATCAACGCAGAAGTATTGGAATTGCAATCGTGCATCTA
>CAZNOB010000213.1:0-8592 GCA_964574535.1 uncultured Granulosicoccaceae bacterium
ATCGCGTGCAGTCAGTGGTTCGCAGTAGCGCTTGTTTCTGGATGGGCACTAGTTAACCGCACGGCAGCGACCACCCACAAGCGCGCAATCTCCAGCCATCACAGACTATCCGCTAATGAAAAATCTGCGACAACAAGCAATCGATATCATCAAACAAAACGATCAGGGCGGGTTCACAATTCCAACTGACAAGCTCTACCCGTTTCAATGGAACTGGGATTCAGCATTCGCTGCACTGGGCTTTGCCTGCTTTGATATTGATCGAGCCTGGCTGGAAATAGAGACATTGTTTGAAGGCCAATGGGATGATGGCATGCTTCCGCATATCGTATTCCGACAACCCGACGACAACTACTTCCCTGGCCCGGACGTTTGGGGCACCAACAAGACACCATCGAGTTCAGGACACTCACAACCACCGGTTGTTGCAAGCGTTGTTTATAATTTAACAAAACAATCCAGCGATAACAGTCGCGCTGAGGCCCTTTTTCCCAAACTGCTTCGCTACCACGAATGGTTTCACCAGATGCGCGATCCTAAGGGCACAGGCTTAGTTGCCACTATTCACCCGTGGGAAACCGGCCGTGATAACTGCCCCGATTGGGATAGCGGTATGAACCAGGTTGTCGTTCCCGATGACTTACCTGCCTACACAAGAAGAGATACAAGCCAAATCGGCGCCGATCAGCGACCCAGCACTGAACAATATGATCGCTTTTTGTCTATCGTTCAGTTTGCGCGCCAACACCGATGGGATCACAAGCATATTTATCACCACGGACCATTTTTAATGGCGGACCCTGGTATTCAATTCATTCTGTTGCGAGCCGACCGCGATTTATTAGCACTGGCAAACACCCTGGGGCAGACAGATCACACAACAAAAATTCAACAATGGATCGATAAATCCGTCGCGGGGTGCGAGCAGCTGTGGAATAAAAATATCAACGCGTTTACCGCAAAAGACCTTCGCAGCGGTTATTATAGCCAAGCTGTCACCAGTGCCTCTATGCTATGTTTTTATGCCAACGCGGGAGATGACAGCCAACAGCGCACAATGCTCACACATGCGCAGGCCATTCTCGATTCAATAAAGTATGCCTTTCCGAGCTGGGATCCAAGAGACGAGCATTTTGAGTCAAGACGCTATTGGCGTGGCCCGGTGTGGGCCATAATGAATTATATGATTGCCCATGGTTTAAACGAAGTTGGCGCAACTTCCATGGCGAACAGAATCAACAACGACACCATTGCGCTGATTGAATCTGCCGGCTTTAATGAATACTTTGATCCGCATAGCGGCGAGGGACTTGGCGGTCATCAGTTCACCTGGACTGCTGCTATATATCTGGCTTTAACGCGTTAATCTAAGTCGCAGCTCTCATATCCGCTGACGATTACTCTTACTCAGCCACACAAGTGCGACAATTAGAATTGCACCGATTAAGTTGGCGGCCCAATTCAAAGGTATAAATGAAAGCATCCCACCAACAATGATCAGTAGATAATGCCACAGGCGCAAAGGCCCTTCTGCATAGCGTTGCACCAGACAGTTCACTGCATAGATACCAAACAGACTAAATACGCCAATTCGCACCACAGAGAAAAAGTCACCACCAATTAAGGGAGTGTAAGCAAATAATAACGGCAAAATATACAACCCTTTGGCCACCTTCCACGCTTCGACACCAGTTGCCATTGGCCTGGACCCTGCAATACCAGCGGCAGTAAACGCAGCCAGGCACACCGGCGGGGTGACGTTGCTATCCTGACTAAGCCAGAACACAATCAGATGTGCCGTTAATAAATAAGTTAGCATTAGCTCCGGATTGACTAAAGCCGGTCTGATCACAACCGCCAGTTCAAACGGAATAGCTGCAACCAACTCGCGCGCATCAGCTAAAGACATGCCGCTGGCAATAGAGGCAATATGTGGCGAGTCCACCAACATTAAAGACGCCGCTACCGCCGGATCACTGATCCCGGACACCAGCAGCTGCACTATTTGCGAATCGGCCAACATACCAGCAAGCGCAGGTGCGGAAAGAATAGAAAGCACAATATAGGCTGCAGTCACCGGCAATCCCATACCCAACACCAGCGACGCCAGCGCTACTAACAACAGCGCTAGTACCAATGAGCCCTGAGACCACTGAGCGATCATCAAAGCAAACGTATTAGCAAGTCCGGAAGTCGTTACCGCATTGTTGATTAATCCCACAGTAACTAGTAACACTGCCGTCATCACAGAGGTTTTAATACCCAACATCAATGCTCTTGATATATTTGCAGGCCCCATACGATTCGGTGTTAACCAGCTAACTACAATTAGTGTAGCTATGGCGTATACGGCTGCATAACTCGGGGTTTTGCCACTGACCAGCATGGTCGTCATCACAGCCAGGGGCAAGACAAAATTTAACAGACCGGCACGCAGTTTTTTCCAGTTAACGGCCTCTACTTGTTCGGTGCCGATGTCGTATTTCATCGATTCAATACGAACCACAAATCCGACAGATAGAAAGTAGAGCATAGCGGGCACCACGGATACTGCTACGATTGTGCCGTAGGCGATACCCGTATAGCTTGCCATGATAAATGCACCCGCGCCCATAATCGGGGGCATCAATTGGCCGCCGGTTGAGGCAGAGGCTTCTACCCCTGCTGCAAATCGAGCTCTGAAACCATTGGCCTTCATCAGAGGGATAGTAATAACTCCGGTTGAGGCTGTATTCGCTACCGCCGACCCTGAAATAGTGCCTGTCAGCGCGGAAGACAATACGGCGACAAAAGCCGCCCCTCCCCTGAACCTCCCAGCAACAATTTTCGACAACTCGATAACAAAGTCAGACGCACCCGATACCACCAAAAAAGCGCCAAATATCATGAATAGTGTGATATTCGATGAAGATATGGTTGTAATGATGCCAAACATGCCTTCATCGTTAAACAAAGACCTAAACAGTACATCATCTATCGGCAGACTCGCCGCGCGGAATGCACCGGGAAGAAACTGCCCGGCTCCAAGAATATACGCCATGCTGAGTAACACCAAAACCGGTATGATCCAGCCCGTCAACCGACGCGTTAACTCAAGCGCACCAACCAACACCAGAATACCGGATGCCCAGTCGACCCAGGTAAACTGCCATGCTTGTCCTGTCTTTGCCAGTGTTCGTGCGTAGACGCCATTTTCAGCATAGGCAATCCAAAGCGAAGCCAGACAAACCAGCACACCAAACAACAAATTTCCAAGGGTTCGCGCGCGTGTCTTACCCGCCCCTGTAATTACAGCGGCCAATAAAGCAAATCCACCGAAGTGAATACAGTTTTGCCAGCGTCCGGGTTCAGCCAAATAGACATTCGTAGCGATATGCCAAAGGGCAAACAAACAGATCCCCATGATGATCGGTATCCCAATGCCGCCGCTTTGAACCATCTCATCAAAATCAAACAGACGGTCCTGTAATGTCCTGGCCGAAGACACGGTTTCCTCACTAGTGGTTGGCTGAGGTCTCATTGCAATACCGGTTGTTTTGCATAACGATGTAAATTGCAGGCTGATGGACTGTAGTCAGTGTCCATCAGCCAGTCCGTCTATTACCTGGATCGCAGCTCTTTAATCTGGTCCGCAGTCCACCCGGCCTTCTCTAACTCTTCATCGCTGTAGGCAGCTGCATCCGATGCACCAACGAGCTGGGCAGGTATCTGAACTCCTACTTCCTGGTAGTAACGCAACGCTCCCGGATGCAATGGTACCGGCAACCCATCCAGCGCCCTATCGACATCCATCGCCATCGTTGCTTTGTGAATTGCTTGCAGGAACGGAAGGTTTTCATAGATAGTTTTGGTTAATTGATAAACATGTTCTTCATTGACATCGGCATTGGCTGCCAGAAAATTTGGCTGTGCAATCGTTTGTATATCACTATCCTGACCAGGATATGTGCCAGCCGCAATCGTGTACGGAGTCCATAAATTCCGTCCTCCATCCATTGCGGAAAGCTCTTCCGATGTTACATTGAGTAAGGAAAACTTATCTCCATTGGCAGACAGTAGCTTGGTAATTGCACTGGTTGGCGGGCCTGAGGGAAATCCACCACCGACCGCCTGACCGTTTGCTAAAGCATCTGCAGAGGGACCATAGCCGGCGTAATTCAATTGATAAAGTTCGCTTAACTCCGCACCCGCCAGACCTTCAATTAAAACTGAATTAGAGCCGAGTGTTCCTGAATTTTCCTTACCCATCACCATGATTTCACCACGGGCCGCCAGCATGTCAGACACTGTGCCACCACTAAGCAGATCCTTGGATAAAATAAACTGCTCTACATTTTGCCAAAGCATAGAGACCGAACGGAGATTCTCCTGCTTTTCGGAAACAGGACCGGTACCTGTAGCGGCATAAGAGCCAAAAAGCCCTTGTAAAATGGCAAACTGAGCATTGCCACTTGCCAGAGCCTGTACATTTGCCCCCGAACCTGCAGAATTCACCGCAGTGAGGCTGAATTTCTGTTTTGGCAGCAGCTTTACTTTACTTAAGGTCGCTATTGCCGTGCCTACCGGATGGTATGTACCACCTGTCGATGCAGTATTCAGGATATAGTCATCAGCAGCATGTACAGTCGTAATACCACTGATTAATACGGCGAGCGCCAGCCTTTTTAATGAACTTCTAAACATAGTGAAAATCCTCCAGTTGGATTTATAGGTCAATACAACGGAGGGTAGTTTGATTGCCAAAACTCAAGTCGGCAATCTGTTATTAGTAGTTGATGTTATTACAAAAATAACTGATCGGTTTGTTAGCAAGCTGCATAATCACCTGGCTTTCGGCAAGAAATTGCCTATTTCAGAACTAAATACTCAGCTTTTTCTTTGAATACCAAGTCGGGTCATTTTTTCATTTAAGGTGCGACGGTTAATTTTGAGTGCTTCAAGTACACAAGCAACTCGGCCATCGTGTTGTAAAAAACATGATTCAATTAGATATTTTTCATACGCCAGAACACGTTGCCGAAACGGAATGCTGGAATCGGCTATATCAAACGCATCACGCTGTAGTGCGACCGCGTCACGATGAGTTAAATGAACTTCGCTTAGTTTAGCCAGCAGGGTTTCCGGTTCGACCGGTTTTTCAAGAAAATCGACCGCCCCAAGCTTCATTGCTTCGACAACATCTGCCACACTGGCATAACCCGAGAAGAATACAATCGGCAACAGTGGCTTCAGCAGCCTTGCCTTTCGTGCAAAGGAGATACCATCCATACCAGGCATTCTTAAATCCGTCACCGCTACATCAATGACTTGTTCCTTCAAGCGCTCCAGTGCAGCCTCGGCACAGTCAGCAACAATAACCTGATAATTGTTTAATCGAAGGTAGCGTGCATTTGCCCCGAGTACATCGTGATCATCATCAATCAATAACAAACAAGGTGCGGATATTTCTTCAGTCAATTATTGGTTAACTCCTAGTCTATCCGATGAACGTTGCTGAGAATCAGAACAAGGCATTGAAATGATGAATACACTACCAGAAGGATCTAACTGTGCCTGCGCAGCAGGTGCCTGATAAGCTATGTGCCCACCATGATCATTAACAATCTGCTTAGCCAGAGCCAGACCCAGCCCCATACCACTGGTTTTTTGCAAACTACTTTCAAATGGTTGAAACAATCGATCAATCATGTCTTCGCTGACGCCGATCCCATTATCAGTCACTGTAATCACTATATTGTCCTGATGGCGACTAAGCTCAAGAGCCACAGATGGTTTTTGTACCCTGAGCACTGCATCAAAGGCGTTATACAATAGATTTAACACGGCTTGCTGTATCAACACGGCACTGCCGTGCACATGGGCGGAATCCACGCCACTATTAACCGTCAGACACCGATACATTTGTGGGCGTTCTCTCTTCACAGTTTCAGAGACTTCCTGAATAACCAGTCGCAGATTAACGATCGCCGAAGGCACTTTATGGTAGCGAGCCACTGATCGCAGTGTCTCAACCACCCGTCCTATTCTTTTTGTGGTTCGATCACTGTCGATCACAATCTCTCTGATTTCGTCATCTGTCTGGGCGTTCCCCTCTATTGTTTGCCGAAGTGTTGCCAGATTAAACCGGAGACTGGCCAGTGGCTGGTTAATCTCGTGATTAATCGCAGCCGACATTCTGCCAAGCATGGCAAAATTTGATTCTGCAATCAGCGCATCTCGAGTAGTCTCAAGTTCAAGCGTTTTTTCCTGTACCAAAAGCTCCAGATCTTTGGCGTAGCGATCATTGATCAAAATTAACTGTTTTTGCTGACGTTGACGGCTAATAAACAGCGTCACAATTAAAGCAACAGCGAGCAGTGCCAGTAAATACTGCAGTGCTCGCCATAGCACACTGCGAGAGGGCACCATTGCCGTTAACTGCCATGCTTCCGTGCGGAGTGATTCGCTAATAGCAATATAATTTCTGATCTGCGTATCACCCGAATGAAGCGACCAGCCATTATCCGACCTCTTTTCGAATCGTTGAGTTTCACTAACTGAATAACGGCGCTCACTAGCTACAATATCGAAGCTTGCCGGTGATAGCTCCATCGTCGGCACGTACAACAATTCAGTCGTCGACGCCAACAAAACTACGCCAAGCTCATCTGTCAGAACCACTTCCTCTGGCTTTTCACGCCAGAGCGTGGGTAACTGCTGTGGCCCGACCTTGGCGACCACTACCCCGATCACGAGACCGTCGAGGTACAGTGGATTCGCAATGAAATACCCGGGTATACCTGTCGTTGCACCGACACCGAAAAAAGTAGTCTGCTCCCCTTGAATCGCCCCCTGAAAGTAGGGACGAAATCCATAGCTTTTACCAACAAAGCTAACCTCGGTCTCTGAGTTACTAGCCGCAACTGTTACTCCCCTCTCATCCATTAAAAAGACTTCAGCCAGATTCCCGACCCCAGCTGCGTTCTTCAAAATGGCATTCGCCTCTTGATTATTCGCCTCTCCAACCTCGCCCTTACCTCGCAACAGAGTGATCAATCGAGGATCAGTCATCAGTAATCGTGGAGTCACAGCATACTGTTGAAACAAAGTATCCATAGAAGCTGCCTGCACCAGGAGCTGGGATTTTCCCTGTCGCATCACCCGCCATTGTTCAAATTGATAGGCCGCACCAAAAACAAAGGCAATCACTGTCAGAACAACCAGCGACCACAGAGCAGTTCTCATAGGTGAATGGATGTTTTGCATGAGAATCCTGGTTTGGCGGTTCGGACACTAAGGGGTCTGTACATAATCCTGTGGGAGGTAGGGGTCTCTGTATAGTCCGTGATTATTTGATTAATCGCTCTATCCGAAAATTGATGAACCTCAGTTTACTCGCTCACAATTTCCATAAATCAGGAAGTTAGCTAATACGCAAACAGAAAAGTCATTTATTTGACTCATGCAATTAAGTTAAGCGTTGCATCAAAAATGACTATTATTTCATATTTATCAATAAGATAAGAATCACCGGCTAAAATGAACCAGGCAATCTATACGTGTTTGTGACCACACTCACAACGAGCATGTGCCAAATATGTGACACTTCGTTCCACGGTTTTTACAGAAGCACCAGGAACGATGATTTTACAGACACAGCGAATAACTTTGGCACTAGGGTTGATTATTTTAACCGGATGCGCTGAAAAGGAATACGTTACTGACACCATCGATGTAACAGAAAACCTGTCTTTCAACGAGAGTGTGTCCAAAATCAACTATCGTGTTAACCGACCCGGATTAGTTGTTGAAGGGAATGGACACACGATCGACGGCATATGCAACACCGAATGCATAGGCCTCACCATTAATGCAGACAACGTGACAGTTCGCAATTTGACGATCAAAAGATTTGACGGTGGGGTGAGCATCAAACCTGGAGTCACTGGCGTTAAATTTGAGAACGTGACTATAGTGGACAATGTTAACCATGGTGTTTTTGTCAATGTCGGCGTAAGCCAGTTTAGCTGTGATCGCTGCGATATCTCTGACAATGGCAGTATGGGTTTATACTTTGAATATAACTCTTTCGGAAATTCTATTAGCAACAGCCGTGTCGCGAATAATGGTTATCGTGACAAAGACACCGGTGACTGGATTGAAAATCTAAGATCAGACGCAAAAGACAAGCGCGAAGGACTGGCGATCGACGCATCACAAGGTAACTCGATCACCAACAGTACGTTTACCGGCAACGCCTTAACGGGTATCACCATGTATAAAAACTGTGGCGAGCGTGGAATCCGCAGAGACTGGGGTGCAAACCACAACACGGTGAGTAACAGCACTTTTCATGACGGAATTCACGTTGCTTCACGACAGGACAAAGACTTATCCGACTGGACTTGTGTTGATCCCTACGTTTGGCAAAACAAATACATCACGGACGAAGCTGAATTTAACGTGCTTGAAAATATTACCCTTGTCGGCAATGCAAAAATACGCATACAGGATGACAACAACACAGTACAGTCAGTGACCGGCGGTGAAATAATCGTTTCTTCAACCGTACGTCAGGCACTTAACCTGCCTATCACCGGAGTAGAGATACAA
>CAZNOB010000214.1:0-8486 GCA_964574535.1 uncultured Granulosicoccaceae bacterium
GAGTAGTCGCATCAAGACTTTTGGTTACTTTTCGGCTGTTGAAAAGTGACTCTGCCTGAAGGGCATGTCGCTTTTGGCCTTTTCAAAAATGCAGGCCCCCGGCAGGGATGCCCTCAAAGAGACACTGAATCTCCGGCACTTCGATGGGCAATTAACAGAGGAATGAATGCATGACTGAACAAAACGGGCCCTTTGAGGGAGGATGTGCATGTGGTCAGGTACGCTATGAAATGACTACCAGGCCAATGATCGTGCACGGTTGTCATTGTCGCTGGTGTCAGCGAGAGAGTGGCGCGTCGTTCGCCGTTAATGCGTTAATCGAATCTGATCGGGTGAACCTTATCAAGGGAAGCGTGGCAAAGATTCTTGTTCCGTCTAACAGTGGTGTGGGGCAAAGGTTTTCACGTTGCTCGAATTGCCAGATAACTCTCTGGAGCAACTACCTGTCAATGAGCGGGGGGTTGGGTGAGCTGGTTCGATTTATCCGGGTGGGAACGCTTGATAACCCGGACCTTTTCTCGCCAGACGTGCATATTTTCACATCGACAAAGCAACCCTGGGTGATTCTGCCACCAGGGGTGCCAACTTTCGAAGAGTACTTTGTCATCAAGGATGTCTGGTCACCTGAAAGCCTGGTGCGGCGGGCAGTACTACACGAGCTGGCAGAACCTAATACTGATTGAATGATGACGCTCCTGCAAAGCGCTAACGCGTGGGCGATCTATAGGCTACCAGTGAGCACCGGCATTGACCTGTATGTCTTCCATTGTTAAGGCTGGTGCTAAATCCGAACACAGAAACGAAACCAGTTCAGCTATCTCGTTTGCTTGCACAATGCGATTTTGAGGATTAGCAGTTGCTATCTCTGCCTTTTCTGCCGCGATAGTCCTCCCTGATCGTTTCGCCATCATGTCAATGCTATTGCGCAGCATTTCGGTTTCAACCCAGGTCGGGCTAACGGATGTGCACGTAACACCATACGGTGCGCCTTCCAAAGCCACTGCACGGGTGAGACCAAGTAGACCTGCTTTCGAGGCGCAATAAGCTGCGTGTGTTGCATTTGCCGTTGATGCGGCAGTGGAGGCAATATTCACAATCCGACCCCAGTGGTTTGTCATCATGTCTGGCAGGCAAGAACGTATCATCTTAAACGGGCCGTTGAGGTTTGTGGTGATCACAGCATCCCAGTCCACGTCAGTGTGTCCGCACACTTCGTGATGAATGGTAATGCCGGCAGCGTTAACGAGAATATCCGGTTTACCCAAAGAGTCATTGACCAGATTGACAAATTTCTCGACCGATTCTGACTGGCAAACATCCAGCTGACTCACTAAAAAATCAGAGTCTTGTAAGTCAGCATATTCTGTGGGAGATCGACGTCCTCCGATCGCTACCATAGCGCCTCGTTGCACTAGCGTTCGGGCAATTTCAAGCCCGATGCCAGACGTACCACCAGTAACAATGGCAGTTTTTCCATGATGCCATAACTCTTTTGTCATACGATTGCCGTGCCGTTAAATGAGGTTAATGTCGCCATGTATTTCATGTCGCAATTGTCGCCAGCGACTGTAGAATTCGTCGCTTCCGACGTGAGTTAATCGCACGTGTCGATTGCCGCTGAATGCGGTGCGCGCGTGCAGTACTCTTGCGTTGTCAAATACCAATGCCTCGCCATCTTTTAGCAGATAGTGCATGTGGTACTTGCTATCGTATGAGAGCTTAAACATTTTATCGAGGGCACTGTACACCGGAGCGATAAGATCGTTTGGCAGGTCTATTGGTCCCATGGTCCGCTCATTCAGCCTAAACTCGCAAATATTCCCGAAGTAATCCAGATTGATCATTGGTGCTTCAGCTCTCAAGCCAACACTTTCAATAAAACGTCGATGCGGTATCGGTACTTGGGTTAATAATTCGTACTCTGCGGGATACAAGTGCTTGTAGTCCGCAGCCAGTTTGAATCCGTCTGTCATAACAGACTCGCCACCACCGTCTTCGCTTGCCTTTATAGAATGAAAAATCATGATGCCAGGTGGAGGCTCCCGAAAGTTTTCATCGGTATGTGGGCGCAGGGGGACTGGCGCATTGGCGATCAACGTAGGGTTTGGTGTTGAAATTATTTCGAACACGCGACCATAGTGCGTCTCACGTACAATACTGAGGAGGCTTGCGATTTGTTCGGTTGCTCCTGATTTTTTAGGGGTGTTTACCAACAGACAAATTCCGTACTTGCGTACAGAGTCATAAACCTTTAGAAGTTCAACACGGTCATCTATCGCAGCAACGTAGTTAACTTCAGGCAGATTGCCAGTGATAGAAGAATCCCAAAGCTCCGGTTGTTGACGGCGTTTTTTGCGCTCCTGATCACTGTAGCAGTGGTTACGCAACCAGGCCGGGTCAAAGAGGGTTATGTGACCATCAGCCGTCCACTTGATTTTGAGCATACTATCGACATGAGAGACATCATTTGCCAGGCAATCGGGGAGCATATTGAGTTCAAAAAACCGGTGACCGCCACTGTGGTCACCGCATTCATCACAACTGCAATTGTCGCGTAACCAGACCGTGTCGAATTTCGATAGATGCCCGTCATCCCATTTGATATGAATGTGATCCGTACTATTATCAAGCTCCGCAATTCGGTGCACTGGGTCCATTGACTGGCGTGGTATATGTGGTGCCTCCATTAGAAATACCCTCGATGATCGTTCATCTATAGTATGTGACAACAGTACCGTTTAATTCTGACCAGGTCGAGTGTCGAGCTTAGTCATCGAGGGTCTGGATAGTCTTCCACTGCAAGTAGTTTACCCTCCAAGACCTGGAGGCAGAATATCAAATTTTGGGATATCCTCTGGAAGTACTGCCCATGATGGAGCAGATGCGGTATATATCGCCATTTTTGGTAAGAAAGACGACTCGGCGCTTAAACTTGAGCCAGAAACAGAGTAGAAATTCCCAATGGTAACTTCAGTGCATAACGTTGTTGCGCATTTACTACAAAAATGTTGATTCATTTCTTTGCCGGAATCACCAATACGAGTAAATACAGATGGCTCACCTTTTGTAAATTGAAACTTACCGGTTGGCACCCAAACGCCAAACCATTTATCAGATCCGGTAAGTTTCTGGCATTCACTGCAATAGCAAAATACAGCATTTATTGGATCACCCTCAAAAGAGTATTCAACCTCCCCGCAAGAACAACTTCCAATATGTTTACTCAAAATATTCTCCGTATAATAATCTAATGGTTAACGCCCCATTCTTCCGTATTAAGTATGGTGTTGATGGCAAAGTTCAGAGACAGAGAAACCACAATAAAAACACCAGCCAAAGTGTCGGTCCACACTGCCTTGTACGTAAAGTCATTGCTGTTGTTGCATGTCTGACTGCGGTTCAGCACTGTTGGTAATCGCCTTGATACGGACCCGTATCCCAGGTGGTGTAGGAGGGAGGGGAGCAAGACCACCTTCTATCCTTCTTAGAACACATGTTACCACTGATCCGAATACTCTAAGTAAGGAGATAAGCTTTTAATTACACAACTCCAGTCCTTGCATAAAGTTGTGTGCATGAGTAATTTTTGTATTCTATTTTCAACATCGGACCACATGAATTTTTCCAGAACTAGTGTGTGACTGATAAATTGGCCGGCCTCTACCGAAGCAACCTTAGCAGCCGAGCAGACCCGGCAAGCAAATACCTCACTGCCCTCAGCTCCACTATCACCAATTGATATTTGCACTAAAACATCAAAATCAGTTCGATCAGGCGGGACTCCACTAGATGGAGGATCTAAATCAGGGCTCCACATTGATTGAATTTCAAGATTCATATTATAGTTCTGGCACCTCGGTTATGTGCAAGTTTTTAACTGAGCGTTTTGCTGCAAAGTAAGCTTGTAAATTGTCGTACTACACCGAATTGTTATATCCAATTGCTTATTTCACCCCTAAGCCAAGAACCATTTCTTCTGATTTTTTAAAACCCATTCGCTCGTATATTGACTGAGCTTGTTCTGTAGCCAACAGTCGCACTGTATCTACCCCATGCGACTTAAGCCAGTTAATAGATTCCTTGCAAAGCTGCGAAGCAAGACCTTTGCGTCGATAGCCTTTTTGCGTGTAAACATCTCCAAGAAAACCATACGTTGATTTAACAAAATAGCGATATGGGATATCCCTTTTTATAAAAGCCCCAGACATAGCAACAATATTATTGTCTGAAACCCAGATGTGATGATTACACTCCATTCTCGAATACAGTTCTTTGTAATCCTGAAGTATTATTTGGTATGCATCCTTACAAAGCAAATGCTCCCTTCCTGCATCTCGAAACATTTGTATTTTTAAGGATACTACCGCTGGCAAATCAGACCGCTCCGCAACTCTTAACATTGGATATTTCTTTTCTCCATACTGATATAAGGTCACCATCACCCTTAGTTTATGCGGTGGGCATTATGAAAACAGCGCAATCTATCGGTGTGCATGGTCTTGTGTGTGCACGGCATGGGTGTGATTTGATGAGTTGAAAGTCCCCTGTAGACAATCCGGGAGTAGTATATCAAAGATATCTACTCAAAAGGTACTAGCCGATAGCAAGGGTAAGCCGGTAACCGAATGTGTGAAGGAAGCCTGAGCGCAAATCAGCGAGCCTGGGTACAGACAAACCTTTCTTGAGAAAGCTTGAACAGCAATAGCTGATCTGAAGAGCGAGCCACAGGGATGTGGCGAGTAAATTTTGTTGGGCTGATGGTTTTTGTTAAGCTCGATTAACAGAACAATTGAAACACCCTGGGCTTGAATTATGTATATGTATATACTCAACGTTTTCATTTTGAAACTGCTGACTCAGGATATTCTCTAAATCAGATCCCGGAGTGGTTTCCGCTGCGATCATTATGCCTTTTATATTGTAACCTCGTACAGATAGTAGGCGATGGCTTAGCATTCCAGGTATCTCGTTCTTTTTAAATTTAGCTTCACTTGCGTTGGAACGTACAAATATTGGTCCCGACGACCTATATGGACCATGTACCGTGTGGTGCTCGAATTCCAGGGCGAGGACGATTTCGCCGACTTTGGCATCTTCAAGAGACACTCGACATGGATAACAGGGGTATTCATCTGATTTGAATGTGTAAGCTCCAGCACGCTGCAATTCCAGTGCGCTCATCTTGAAGTAAGTCTTAAACAAGCTACTGGCCAAAGGTATGATTTGAAAATCTACGCTCATTATCCTACCTTAGATTAATTTGGTTAACAGGATAAGGATACGAATTCACTACGACGAACGGATTCTTGCGGAATTTAGTTTCAGGGTAGGGCGGGGCCAATGTGGACAGCTGCACCCTAATACCTATACGTGATAGTTTCCCATCATGTTGCTCAACCCCTTCAACGAGGCAGTATTGGGCGAGCATGAAGGCTATCGGTGAAGGCAGACAGATATTTTTGAGCCCGATACAGCCGACTGGCGTATGGAATACCAGAGCCCCAGGCACGAAACTGATTTATGCAAACCAGGGTCTACGTAGCACGGCCAGATCTTGTGGTGTCAGATCTCACAGTGTAATTCTCATAAGTGCCTCTCCCTCTTCGTATTCACCGGTAAGTTCAAATCCCATGTTTTTGTAAAATGCTTCAGGTCCACCTTTAGCCTGAACTACGCTTGTGAAGAGCTCCGATGAATTGGGCTGTGTTTTAACATAGGTTAGGAGAAGTTGAATGGCTTGTCGTCCAATGCCTCTCCCCTGGAACTTTTTGTCTATCATGAACCGCCATAGGAAATATTCTGCCTCTTCTGGTCGCTTATCCAGCATAATAAATCCTACGGGGGCTGAATCTGAATAGATTGCACGAAACCATGCATGTTTTGAAAAATACGCTTCAGCAATTGATATGGCGTTAGCAGTAACAAATATTTTTTGATTTTCCCGCACAGATAACGAGCATATCTCACGCACCGTGTCCGCAGTAATTTCCCTAAATTGCACCTTGCCATTTTCTGCTTGTGTACCCTGTTTCATTCAGTGTAATCCTGACATGAAAACTTGAAGACCTTTTGGACATAACGCCCGGTAAAGGGACTGGTTTGGAACCCGGCGGAAAACCACTTCCGTTGAAGCTGATTGCTAAGTGTAACTTAAGGTTTGAGTTAGGACTGAAAATATCATCCCCTGTAGGCCCCATGCGGATTGACTGCCGTCCCGGGAGAAGCAATGAGGTTGACTTAGGCTAATCTTACCTGTGTATTTAATTGAATGTTTAGCATTGCTAGTTATGTACAAGCTCACAGGAGTGGCAGTTGTTGTTTGAGTTCACCTATGTTTGGCTGTGAAATTTAGTGTTGTCTCGTTTCTATGATGATGTGATATTTATATGTCGCTCTATCTTTGTATAGTGCCGCTTTAACTCGTTGTTTATGTTGTGTACATAGTGCTGTACATGTGAGCGCGGCAGAACGGTAATTTGAACACCGGAAAAACCACTGGCGTAGATAGCGTGTTGTATGTATTACTCACTAACTAAATGAATTGTGTTGGATGGACTGCTTAACCAAAACCCATTGAAGCTAGATGGTAAAGGCTCTATTTCATTTCTAATCACACAGCCCTGTTCTTCCAGATATGCTTTAGCCTCAGCAGCATTTTCAGTTTCAATTTCAAGCCATATTTCGGCTTGACTTAATCCGGATGTCTTATCAACCCACAAGTTTTTGTCACCAAACTCAAATGTTATCGAATCGAACTCATCAGGAGAATTGGCATTCTTTTGTTTTAACCCCAATATAACCTTGTAAAAATTCACCATTTTCTCAAACTCGTGAGTAGGTACCTTTATCGCAATGTTTTTCCCGGGTCTAAAATTCGGTTTCATAACATTCTCCTTAATTTCGATGGTAAATAACGTCTCTTTCAGTCTCGGTATATGGGGTGGACAGTTGTGTGCGAAAGTGTATGGAACGAGCATTCACACACTCGGGCGGCGCGTTCACTGTTGAGTTGCAAGCGTTTGTTACGCCCACCCCTGCTGTAGATAAAGCCTTGTATATTTTCCAGCGTATCCCTTTTAGATAGTGTGCCCATACGGCAATTAGTTCTACTAATTCCAAATCGCACGGCTCAACCCTAACCGCAAGAGTTGGATCGACTGCGTCAGAGATCCAGTCGTGGCCATAATAGTTTGCATCGTTTAATTCGAGTTGATTAACATCTAGTTCAGATAGTTCATGCATTAGCCGGATCGCCTTACTATATTTTTCAGAACTGGAGAGAAGCGAGATAATCTGTGTTCCATTTTTTGGAGTAACGACTGAGTCCGTATTAAGTTATGCGGTTGCTGGAATTTTATTATGTTGATTGACATCGTATCCGCAGGGTAGATTCCTACGTAGGTTGTCGGTGAGCGCTGAAAAATTTACCTCATCATTCGAAAAATATTCCCATACTCAATCGATCTTCAGTCGCAAAACCGAGTGACTCATAGAATGCCTTCACTTCAGTGTTAGTAGAACGAATTTGGATATTTACTTTGCCACATCCTAAATTCTTCAGGTGATCCAGAGTATGTTTTATTAATTTTGTGCCCGCACCATTACGCCTGCTTGATGGGCTTACCGCCACGGCATAGAGCCAACCTCGATGCCCGTCATAGCCAGCAATGCATGCTCCGATTATCTGTTCTTTGTGTTCCGCCACGAAAATCATGTCATCTACTTCCAGCTTCTCTGCTATTACTTTTCCCGGTTCGTTGTGAGGCGGATCTTCTGGAAATACTGTGCGCCAAAGTTGTACTACTTCCGCTCTGTCTTTTTGTTCAAATTTACGTAAATTCATTGTAATTCCTTATCATCTATAACGCCCTGGTAAGTAGCAATTTATGCCGTGATTGCATTGTGGCAGAGTGCAGCGACATCACGTGGCAGGCTTCGCCTAAGTAGTGGGGCTATACTGGCGTTTTATGCGCTATTGAAGATAAATCCTTTGCCATCATAAGTGTCAATGGCTCGAGTTTTGTAATCACCGCTTGTAAACTCAGATATTACCTTATTCCAGAATTTGTACGCACCTTTATTACCAGATGCAATACAGACCTCCCACACACCTGGTTGTTGAGCAAAGGTGTATTTAGCTAGCTCTTGCCCAGCTCCATTTTTTGTTCTTTTGGTGTTATGTAAAACTCTGCTATGGTATTACCAGTAGTGTTAAATCTGTATTCACGATTTACCAGAGAAAAACCAGAAATTACGTTTTTCTGTGTGAAAATATAGACCTTCCTTTCTGGCTCTGTCCCATACAGATTGAAATATTGGTTTGCACGGACTACCCATGCGTCTACATCTTCTATTTTGTTATACTGCTTCATATGCCACATGTAGCTTTCGAAGAGCGATCTCACTGTTTCTATGTCGTTGGCTTCTGTAATCATGTTTTCGTATCATGCAGTACATCAATTGCATTTCATATGAGGGGCTGTCTG
>CAZNOB010000215.1:0-8462 GCA_964574535.1 uncultured Granulosicoccaceae bacterium
TTATCGCCGGTTTTCTCCGTCAGCATTTTCCAGCCATCCCAATCGTTTTCATCCATACCATCCTCGATAGAGATTATCGGAAAACGCGCTACCCAATCCGCCAGGTAATCGGTGAATTCTTCGCTACTGAATTTGCGATTCTCTGAGGCCAGATCATAGACACCGTCTTTACAAAACTCGGAACTCGCAGCATCAAGCGCCAGATAAACGTCCTTACCCGGGCTGTAGCCTGCTTTTTCAATGGCTTCCAAAATAATATCAATAGCCGCTTCATTGGAAGGTAAATCTGGTGCAAACCCTCCCTCGTCACCCACTGCTGTATTCAATCCTTTGCTGTTTAAAACTTTCTTCAGCGTATGAAAAATCTCGGCACCGGTGCGCAAGGCTTCAGACAGTGATTCCGCTCCTACTGGCATGACCATGAATTCCTGCAAATCAACACTGTTGTCTGCATGCGATCCACCGTTGATGATATTCATCATCGGCACCGGCAATGTGACCGCCTGATCACCGCCTAAGTACTCGAACAACATTTGTTTTTTATGCATGGCACCGGTATGAGCACAAGCCAGTGAAACAGCCAATAGAGCGTTGGCACCCAGACGATCTTTGTTCTCGGTCCCGTCGAGCTTTAGCATGGTCTCATCGATGCCAACCTGGTCGGTGACATCCATTCCGTTCAGTGTGTTAGCAATCTCGCCATTGACATGTGATACCGCCTTCTTTACCCCTTTACCAAAATAACGCTTGGGATCACCATCGCGAAGTTCCAGCGCTTCGCGCTCACCGGTTGATGCGCCGGAAGGCACCGCGGCCCGACCGGTCTCTCCGGTACTCAGTGTGATTTCAGCTTCAAGCGTGGGATTGCCGCGCGAATCAATAATTTCGCGAGCGTGAATTTTAGTAATTGACGACATATTTTCTCCGGGAGTAATAAATTCAGGACAAACCAAGCAACGCGTTTTCAGGCATGTCTGACTTTTTGCATACTGCATCAAGCTCTAATAGCGTCTGAAGTACACTTTCCATCTGTGCAAGTGGCCAGGCATTCGGACCATCGCTCAGGGCATTATCGGGATCCGGGTGAGTTTCCATAAACACCCCTGCCACTCCGACAGCCACAGCCGCACGCGCAAGCACTGGCACGAACTGTCGCTGTCCACCCGAAGCACCACCCAACCCACCAGGCTGCTGCACCGAATGCGTGGCATCGAACACCACCGGGCATCCGGTCGTGCGCATACTGGCCAGGCCGCGCATATCCGAGATCAGCGTACGGTAGCCAAAGCTCACACCGCGCTCACACAGCATTATCTGATGATTACCCGCAGCATGGGCTTTATCGACGACGTTTTGCATATCTTCCGGCGCCATGAATTGCCCCTTCTTGATATTAACGGGCACACCCGCCTCACAAACGCGGGAGATAAAATTTGTTTGCCGGGCCAGAAATGCGGGCGTTTGCAACACATCAACCACACTGGCGACTTCATCAATCGGCGTATCTTCGTGAACATCCGTCAGTACCGGAACATTGAATTCCTGTTTAACCGCCTGCAGGATTCGAAGACCTTCCTCCATACCCGGGCCGCGATAACTGGTGACAGACGAACGGTTAGCTTTATCAAAAGAAGATTTATATATTAACGGCATACCCAGACGACTGGTCATCTGCACCAACGCATCCGCCGTTTGCATGGTCATCTCTTCTGATTCAACCACGCAGTTACCTGCGATCAAAAACAAGGGACAATCGAGACCTATCTGAAACCCGCAAAGATTCATGTTTAACCTGTGGACTAAGCGTCAGCAGTCGCGGCAATTTCAACAGGACCCTCGGCATAGGCAATTGCCGCATCGATAAAGCCACTGAATAAAGGGTGGCCATCTCGGGGTGAAGACCGATACTCCGGATGATACTGACAACCCACAAACCAGGGATGATCAGGCAGCTCCATGATTTCGACCAGTGGTTCCTTGTCACCGGACTTACCCGATACAATCATGCCATGCTTCACTAACGTGTCGAGGTATCGGTTGTTAAACTCGTACCGATGACGATGCCTTTCGGTTATCACATCACTTTTGTACACATCGCGAGCAATGGTCCCATTTTGAAGGAAACATTCCTGCCCCCCTAAACGCATGGTACCGCCCAGATCTGCATCCTCGGATCGTTGTTCAACGCTGCCATCACGTTCCTGCCATTCAGTAATCAGTGCGATCACCGGGTCTTCGCAATCTTTTATAAATTCCGTACTATTGGCGTTGGCAATGCCTGCTATGTTTCTGGCAAACTCGATTACCGCAACCTGCATCCCAAGGCAGATTCCAAGGTAGGGAATTTTATTTTCACGTGCATAGCGCACAGCATTGATCTTTCCTTCAACACCGCGGGCCCCAAAACCACCTGGCACCAACACTGCATCAACCTCGTCGAGTGCAGATAGATCATCGCCCAGTTTTTCAGAATCAAGATAATGAATAACCACCTTGGTTTTACGGGCAATACCCGCATGCGAAAGCGCTTCATTCAGAGACTTATATGACTCGGTTAAGTCTGTGTACTTACCGACCATCCCGATCACCACTTCGCGTTCGGGTTGCATCAGTCCTTCAACAACACGATTCCATTCCGTTAAGTCTGCTGGTGGTGCATCAACACCAAGCTTATCGAGAACAATCTGATCAAGCCGCTGTGCATGCAACAAACTGGGTATTCGGTAGATGCAATCGGCATCTATGGAAGTAATCACCGCCTGTTCCGCAACATTGGTGAACAACGCGATTTTGCGGCGCTCTCCCGGTGGTAACACACGATCAGAACGGCACATGAGAATATCGGGTTGAATACCAATACTGCGCAGCTCTTTTACTGAGTGCTGGGTGGGTTTGGTTTTCAATTCCCCGGCAGTCTTGATGTACGGGATCAATGTCAGGTGAATAAAAAGTGCCCCCTGCGGCCCTTTCTCGATGCCCATTTGTCGAATAGCTTCTAAAAACGGCAGCGACTCGATATCACCGACGGTGCCGCCAATTTCAACCATCGCTACATCCGCATCGCCGGCCCCCTCATGTACCAGCCGGATAATTTCATCAGTGATATGCGGTATCACCTGCACCGTCGCCCCCAGATAATCACCGCGCCTTTCACGCGCAATAACGTTTTCGTAGACTCTTCCTGTAGTGAAGTTATTCGCCTGAGTCATCTGCACCCGAACGAAACGTTCATAATGACCAAGATCCAGATCGGTTTCAGCACCATCGTCAGTTACAAAGACCTCACCGTGCTGGAAGGGACTCATTGTTCCCGGATCAACATTTATATAGGGATCAAGCTTTAACAGGGTGACTTTCAATCCCCGAGACTCAAGCAATGCCGCCAGCGACGCCGCAGCAATCCCTTTGCCGAGCGAAGACACAACACCGCCTGTCACGAATATGAGTCGCGTCATTGAAGCACTCTAAATTGCAGCCAATTACTGGTATGGAAAGGGGTGACGACGCAGTGGTGTCACACAACTCTAGATGGGGTTGCAGGTTACCAGAGTCAGCGTCACCGAACAATTGATCACAGGGTCATAAGCACGTTATTTCTCATGAATCAGCGACCGTTATGACCAACAGACACAACTCTGGACTAGGGCGAGTGTTTTACCTCGGTGATTTATTACCTAGTATTACGAAATTGCTAAATATCGCCGCACGGCTTATCACTGAATCCAATACCAATCACCCCGACCAACTGATCATCAACATACACAAAAGGAAGCCGGTTCCGTTGCCACGGTGGTATTCCTTTTTGCTGTAACAAAGACTTTACAGAGTGACTCTGAAGACGACCAGTCAGACGAATTCGCTCCCCACCGGAGCGGCTACAAATCGTCACCGGCTGATCATCTTTCAACCACGGCAAGTTCAGCTGCGCTGCTTTCAATGTGTCACCCGTTTCTGCAATCAGTAAGTCAGTCTGCCGATCACGCCAGACATAGTTAAACGGTGGTGTCTGTGCAAAGTTCTCTCGGACTGCCAGATACATATGGGTCCGGTAGCGACGAATTTGTGCACGCCCGAAACTTACCTGGCCAGATGACTCTGCTGCGGCAAAAATCAAATCACAATCAATCCGCTCCAGTTGCGCTGTACTGGGTGGTTGAAAGCCGTGGTGCTCTATCCAGTACCGGAGCGCATTCTTGCGCCGCAACCAGGAAAGACCACTGAGCAGTTCTACTGGCAAGGTTTTGTCGCACACACTTTGATCTAGATCCATTTTTGCAAGCTGGCGATTTAATTCCGCCGCCTCCGCACAGTGGCTGGCGCTGCGAGACAGATTCACCGCAGTGGCGGGCCAGCGTTCCTTTAGCAACGGCATGATCGAGTTTCGCAGCAGATTTCGGCTGTAACGGTTCTCAAGATTGGACGGATCTTCCACCCATCGCAATTTCCAATGCTGCGCCACTCTCAGCAAAGTCGCACGGGTAACATCCAGAAAGGGCCTGAGGTGGAAGCCCTCACCCATCGATCGTCGCTCGGGCATGGCGGCCAGACCACGCACACCAGCGCCACGCATCAGCTGTAACATAAGAGTCTCGGCCTGATCGTCAGCATGATGCGCGGTCAATAAGCACTCCCCTGCTTCAAGGTGCTGTTCGAGCGCCAAATAGCGCGCCTTTCTTGCCGCTTCTTCGGGGCTTTGATCATTACCGACCGGCACATCCACCTTGATATTACTGAACAACACACCAGCAGCTTCGCACACCGCTTCACAATGCAGCGCCCAGTCTGCGCTTGGCGCTTGTAAACCGTGGTCAATATAAATGGCTCTGACAGAAGCCCGGGGATGCTGCCTGCGCCAGTGTACCGCGGTGTTCAATAACACATGCGAGTCAAGCCCGCCGCTGTAGGCGATCACCAAACCCGGCCGCATTGAACCGGAGAAGTGCCGCGCAAGCACTTTGGCAAAGCTGAACTGAAGTTGAGATTCTGCATTCGCCACACTACCGCCAGCGTCACTCTGGCGCACAACCAATGGCTCAGGCTTCTTTGAATTCACCGATTGCACGCAGCTTTTCGCTGCGTTTCGCGATTAAGTCATCGGATAGCATCGCAGATAACTGGCTCAGGTCTTCAGTTAAGGCATCACGCAATGAATCAGCCGCTGCCTGATGGTCCCGATGCGCACCACCGAGGGGTTCCGGGATCACCCGATCAATCAAATTCAGTTCTTTCAGCCGCTCGGCCGTGATACCCATCGCCTCGGCAGCGGCAGGGGCTTTATCTGCACTTTTCCATAAAATAGACGCACAACCTTCCGGCGAAATCACACTATAAGTGCTGTATTGCATCATGTTGACGCGGTCTCCCACACCAATCGCCAACGCACCACCAGACCCACCCTCACCAATAACAGTACAGACAATAGGCGTACGTAAATCAGCAAGCGTAATCAGATTACGTGCAATCGCCTCGCTCTGCCCTCGCTCCTCAGCCCCAACACCGGGATATGCGCCAGGTGTGTCGATCAGCGTAATCAACGGCAGATTAAATTTTTCAGCCAATTTCATCACCCGCAGCGCCTTGCGGTAGCCCTCCGGTTTAGGCATGCCGAAGTTTCGATGTAACTTTTCTTTGGTATCACGGCCTTTCTGCTGACCAATAACAGCAACCGCCTGGCCTTTCAGTCGGCCGATACCAGCCACAATCGCAGGGTCATCGGCAAACGCCCGGTCGCCATGCAGCTCTTCAAATTCATTAAAAATCAGGTTGATATAATCCAGCGAAAACGGCCTCCCAGGATGCCTGGCCACCTGAGAAACCTGCCAGGGATCAAGCTTCTGGAAAATTGTCTCGGTAAGCTTGTCGCACTTGGTTTGCAGCTTGGTGATTTCTTCAGCAACGTCAATGTCTACATCGTCGGTTGCAGTGCTGAGCTCTGCAATCTTCGCCTGTAGATCCGCAATCGGTTGCTCAAACTCTAGGTAACTGGGTTTCATTCGTCGGGGTTTGCTGCTGTGCTGGGGCTATTGGATTACGATGTTCTTCAGTATATCAAATTGGAGATGGGTTGTTTCGTTTGCCATACCATCGGAGTTTTATTTCGCTGTCGATGGAAGCGGATCAATAAACAATATCCACATCACTAACGCCTTCGGTACGGGTTAATGATTCAATTAACTGTGCTGTTGGATTTATCTGCCAATCGTCCCCCAGCTTAATTCGGGCCGTGGCCTCTTCATTGGTGTAGTCAATATAGACAGGCAACCGTCCACCAGATCGATGATTCGCCAGCGTAGAGTGAATATTCTGCAGAGAGTCCAGGTTTTTCGAGCGCCAGGTCACCAACAGTAAACGTGCAAAGCGTTCGCGTGCTTCTTCAATACTATAAATTTGACGTGCGCGGATGCTATAGCCACCGCTGAATGAATCGATACCCAGACCACCATCGACAACCACAATCGCATCGGCCTGCATTTTGGCGCCATCGCCTTCGAGTAACTCACCAGATACAACCACATCGACTTTACCACTGCGATCATCGAGCGTCGCCGTCATGATTTTACTGCCACGGTTAGTGGCTCGAATTCGAATATCAGTGACTAAACCCGAAACCACAGCATCCAGACCGCGCTGCCCCCAACCACCACTGTCTTCACCGGAAGGTGTGGGAACACGCGCGCACTGCTCAGCTATTCTGCCACTGGTGATTTTCGTCAACTCACGCAAGTAAGGATCGATGGGGTGACCGCTAATAAACAAGCCAGTGGTTTTGCGCTCACCGGTGAGTCGCTCGATATCTGACCAGTCTTCCATTTGTTTCAGGGCGACGGAAGCGTCATCATCACTGGATGCGACATTGCCAAACATATCTGCCTGGCCACTGTCCTGATTTCGTGCCTGTTGCTGGGCGGCACCCAGCGCCAGCCCCAGATTCCCCATCATGGTAGCGCGATTTTCACCCAGACAATCCAGCGCACCTGCCCGGATTAAACACTCCAGTACACTTTTACCGACATTGGCGCCATCCACTCTTCGGCAAAGATCAATCAGATTTTTAAACTCGCCATTTTCTTTTCTTTCCGCAAAAATCTTTTCAAGTACTCCTTCGCCAACACCTTTAATTGCACCAAGCCCGTAACGAACCGAGTGCGAATCTGTCGGGGTAAAACCGGTTTCAGATTTGTTGATATTAGGCGGTAACAGCTTTAAGCCTGACTCCAGACAGTCATCAATTGTGCGCACCACTTTTTCGGTTGCATCCATGTCAGCCGTTAATACCGCACTGAAAAACTCAGATGGAAAGTGGCACTTAAGCCACGCCGTCTGATAAGACAACACGGCATAAGCTACAGAGTGGGATTTATTAAATCCGTAACCGGCGAACTTTTCGACCAGGTCAAAAATGTTGCTGGACAAATCATCATCAATATTATTCTGGCGACAACCATCAACAAACACTTGTCTCTGCTTTGCCATTTCCTCAGGCTTTTTCTTACCCATAGCACGCCGCAGTACATCGGCACCACCGAGGGAATAACCTGCCAGCACCTGACCTATCTGCATGACCTGCTCCTGATAAACAATCACCCCGTAGGTAGATTCAAGAATAGGTTTCAGAGTTTCGTGCTGATAATCAGGGTGCGGATAAGACACCGGCGCCTGACCATTTTTACGTGCGATAAAATCATCAAGCATGCCGGAGCTCATCGGCCCCGGTCGGTACAGGGCGACCAACGCCACTACATCATCGAAGCAATCCGGTTTCAGGCGTGCAATAAGTTTTTTCATACCACCGGATTCAAGCTGAAACACACCGGTAGTTTTCGCTTCCTGCAACAAGCGATAAGTACTGCCATCATCAAACGGCAGTTTATCAAGAATCAACTGTTCGTCAGAGGCGCGATTGGCATTGATCATCGCCACGGCGTTATCGATGATAGTAAGGGTGCGCAAGCCCAAAAAGTCAAACTTCACCAGGCCCACGGCTTCTGCATCATCTTTATCGAACTGCGTCACCAGACTCGAACCGTCGGCTTCACAGTAGAGAGGCGTGAAATCAGTCAGGCGAGTTGGTGCTATGACCACCCCGCCCGCATGTTTACCGGCGTTACGTGGCAAACCTTCCAGCTGCAATGCCATATCAATGACTGTTCTGGTTTCTTCTTCCGAGCTATATGCACGCTTTAAATCTTCAGATGCCTCAAGTGACTTGGTCAGCGTAATACCAATGTCCATCGGCACCATCTTTGACAAGCGATCACCAAAGCCATACGGGTGACCCATGACGCGGGCAACATCACGTACCACCGCTTTGGCCGCCATGGTTCCGTAGGTGATGATTTGCGATACTTTATCACTGCCGTATTTATCAGAGACGTAGGCAATCACGCTATCGCGCTTATCCATACAAAAATCGATATCAAAATCCGGCATCGATACACGCTCGGGATTTAGAAATCTTTCAA
>CAZNOB010000216.1:0-2462 GCA_964574535.1 uncultured Granulosicoccaceae bacterium
CCTGTCTTTAAGAATACCAAACAGACCCGTTAAAACATTTGTTAATCCCGGAAGGAGTCGGGCACTGGACAACATGGATGTAATGGATTTTAGCTAATTAACAAACTAAAGGATTAAATATGTCTCCCGGTCGTATCGCACACACACTCTTCCTCACAAGCCTCATTTCATTGACTGCCTGCGGTGGAAATTCTTCTCAAGACCAGGCTCAGGAAAACACGCCACCTGTTGCTACAACGGAAAACTCACCACCTGTTGCAGCAGCGGAAACTCAACAGCAGGAAGTCACTTTCGATGTTGATCTCAGTGCACTACTGGTGAACGAGATAGTCCCCGGTACCTTTGAAGATCAACCCTCAGAGGCTAATCTTCTGCAGGGAGCAATGCAGGTAACTAACCTTGTTAACGGTGATATCAGTAGTTTTCCCTGGACTGTCAATGTCGACGAGAATGATCTGGCCAACGTACAATCTTTTCAAACTTTGGTATTAGAACCTGGCTCTTATGCTTTTGAGCTGACTGTGAGTGATGGTAACCGCACTTATTCGGGTTCAAGTATCCACACTGTTAATGATGGGGATACTGCAATTGCCCCGATGACTATCAGACCCGTGATTGGCGATACATTAATTGATGCAGCTACTGTAGCGGAGTTGATTGACTTCAGATTCAATTACTCAGTAGCAGACATTAATGGGGCCAACCTCTCGAATCCTTCTATCGGGATTACGATCAACAACAATTCTGAGCAAATTTTCCTTCTAAATCCGTCAACAGGTTTAACTGAACACATGTTGCTCAACCTGCTGCCGGGTCAGTACGATATTTCTTTGCGCCTGTTAGATAATGGTATTCAGGTTGGAAAGTCCGTCAGCTTTCAGGAGACAGGTGTCACGGTAGCGCAGGGTATTGATGTAAGCATGGATATTGTTCCACTACATGGCGAATTCGCCCTTAGTCTGGCTGTTGAAGGTGCGGACGCCACTGTGAATCTGCAAATACCACCAGAGGTCGTCGATGAAGTCGGTGGCAGCGCCAATTTGCAAACCATCCTCAGTGTAACCGGAGATAATTATCCATTGCAGGAACAAGCACTGTCGCTAACACCAAACGCTACCGGATATTCGGCGAACGTCGTTCTGCCAGAGGTATTTTATGGCGAATTGACATTTGAGATGATCTTCACTGACATTTTAGGTAGTGAAGAAGTCGGATACTGTGTCGCCGATGTTTTACTGAGCGACGCCAGCTCTTCAGTCAATTGCGAAATTACACTGAGAAGACGTCAGGTTGTTTCAGGTAATCTGCTGTCTGCTGTGGGTATCAATGTAAGTGGTGAGAACGGTGCAGCTATACCTGGGGCGCTGATTAGTATAGATGATCAGCAAGTCGCCATCACCAATAGTGCTTCGTTTTCTACGGCGGGCTATAGCAAGATATTTCTCGCTTCCGGAACACATACCATTCGCGCCCAGATGGGTACAGCCTTTGGTGAGGTGGAGTTTACTTCAGTGCCACTGTCTGTAAATAACATTGCTATCACTCTTGATCGCCACGATACCGATGGTGACGGCGTAGAAGACAGCGTAGATTTGTGCCCCAACGAACCGGCAAATACATCAAGCGGTTGCAGTTCGAACCTCGCTACGGGTCTGGCGCTTGGTGGCATCGGACAGGTTGCAGTCTGGCGCAACAGTGGTCAGGGCGGATTTTCACAAACTCAGCAAGCACAAAATAACAATCTATACCATGAGGTTACTGTGGGTGACCTTAATCAGGATGGACTGGATGACATTGCAGTACTGCGATTTAATGGCGATATCCTGGTTGGCCTCGCTCCGTTCACTAACGGTCCATCATTAGTCAATGTTGGATTTAAATCCGGATCACGACCCCGTGGAATTGAAGCGGCAGATTTTAACAACGATGATGTGTTGGATCTTGTAGTAGGTGGAGATATACATTCAATATTCTTAGGTAATGGAGATGGCTCTTTCGGGGCAGAGGCTAACTTCGCTCCGTTAGGCCCGGACAACCGTTCATTGAGTGTTGGAGATTTTGATCAGGACGGAAACCTCGATGTTACCTTTAACAGTAACACAGGCAACTGCCTCCTTGCCATCCACTACGGTGATGGTAACGGTAATTTTCCGGCAGATGAAGCGGTAGCGTATCCTGGACTTCTAGGGCTCTATGTCAAAACCGGAGATGTTGATGCAGATGGTGATCTGGATATTTTGACAGCGGGTTATGGTTACGGACTTCGTGTGTTCACGAATAATGGGAACCGCAACTTTACCGTGGGTGAGGAACAATTTCTCCCAGAGGTATTCGTTATGCCGGAAGACTTTAATGGCGATGGTGCAGTAGATCTGGTGTTTGCTAAAGACGCGCAGCAAGAGTTGATATTTCGACTGAATGATGGCTCTGGTAACTTTGACCAGGAGACTAATCTTGGAGGG
>CAZNOB010000216.1:2562-8451 GCA_964574535.1 uncultured Granulosicoccaceae bacterium
TAAATGTGTACAGACAGACAAGTCCTTCATACTCGGTGGTGAGAACGAAAAGGGAGTCTGTTGGACTAAGATTGCATCGAGCCTGGCACGAACCCTCGAGGCGGTGTGGATAACCGCTGCAGGCAGTATTGGCCTTGCAAATGAAAATCGGGGAAGTCGCCAGGATTTGATGGAAATATTGGCAAAAATCACCGCAAAGCAACCCTGCACAGCCTGTTTATAATTTCGACTGTGGAAACTCGCCGGACTGCAACCAGGCTTCGCTGGCAGCCGGTTACTATATCGTTTATCCTCTTTTTGCCTGCTGCACAGTGACTTTGTTCACAAACTTGTTTTTTACTGTAGGTGTCTTTCTGATTCTCACGCATGACTATTGATCAATTTGTTAGTCTCAGCTGAAAGCGCACCTTAAATCTGATTCAAACTCCAAAACAACTTATGATTGTACTGTTGCTGTTGGCAAATTTTGGGTCTTTAACCCACAGATGAATCCGATGTTTCTTAATTTTATAGAGTGGAGCCATACTTAATGAAAGATAATATTTCGTACATTTTAAGTAGTATTTTCATTGTATTATTTTTCATTGTTGGTTGTGACAGCAGTTTCGAATACGATGATATACCTCATGATGACCTGGTTTCTGTTTCTCCTGAAGACAGGCTGCCCCAGATCAACTTGCAAACCAATGGTAATGCCATTGTAGATGAGCCTAAAATAATTGCCCTGATGTCAGTTTCGGAAGCTGAGGTCGAGACTTATAACGGTAATGTTGGTATCGAAATCAGGGGTTCCACATCGCAAAGATTTCCAAAAAAATCTTATGGGTTTGAGACACGCGATAGTGACGATGAGGATTTAGACGTAACATTATTGGGTTTCCCTGAAGAAGAAGACTGGATACTCCACGCTCCTTTCGTTGATAAGTCGCTAATGCGAAATATGCTTATCTATGATCTTTCCAGAGGCATGGGGCGTTATGCTAGTCGTACCCGATTTGTCGAAGTGAGCATAGATGGTTTCTACAGGGGCGTATATGTTTTTATGGAACAACTAAAACGTGACAATAATAGAATAGATATCAATAACCTAAAGGACGATGAAAATTCTGGCGAGGACCTTACCGGGGGCTATATTATTAGGCTTGACAGAGGGAACGGAACGTTTCCGTCAAGTTTTCCGCCGAAATACGCTTCCAGGGGCCAGACAATAAATTTTTTATTCGATGATCCCGATGTAGACGACATAACAGATGAGCAAAGGGCCTATATCTCTAACTACATGCACGACTTCGAAACAGCGTTAGCATCTGATGAATTTACCGACGCCAGTACTGGCTATGCAGCATATATAGATGTTCCCAGTTTCATAGATTTTTTCCTGCTAACCGAGCTTTCTAACAATGTAGATGGCTATAGATTAAGTACCTGGTTAACAAAGGATAAAAATGAAAAATTAAATATGGGGCCAATATGGGATTTTAATTTAGCATTTGGCAATGCCGACTATTGTGGGGCACCAAATACGAATCTTTGGACTTACAAATTCAATGAACGTTGCACTCGTGACGCATGGCTAACGCCATTTTGGTGGGAACGTTTACTTGAAGACCCCGACTTTACCTCTCAACTACAGGATCGCTGGAATTTTCTTCGTCAAGATGTCTTATCATTAGAGTCTGTTAACAGCCAAATAGACTCTTACAGTAATCTGTTGAATCAAGCCGGAGCTATAGAAAACAACTTTAAAAAATGGGATTTACTTGGTCTTCGTGTTACGCCAAATAACTTTGTCGGAGATACTCATAGCGAAGAAGTAGATTTTTTAAAATCATGGATAAATGACAGATTTATTTGGCTGGATAATGCTATTAACAATTTGTGAGTCTAAGCATGATGCTACTTAGCCCTTCGGGTGCCTGCGGCATTTTGAGAGTAATCGTGGAAGGGGGTCGCGCAACAGCCATCCATGGCTGACAGCGCTCATTGCACCATCCATGGTGCGCCACCCACTTGCACGATCACTCTCAAAACTGATTAAACGCGGGTAGATCAAGAGCGAAGAGCAAGAGCAAGAGCAAACGCTTTAATTTTTTGGTCTATTTGCTGTGGCTGCTGGACGGCTTTGTATGTTGCTGAAAATATCTAAACTCTAAAAAATAGACTCTTACGCGTTGGTTGGATGAGCATCTGCATGGTTTCTATGTTGGCCCCATGAGCGCTATCTTCTTTGAGAATTGCATAAATCTGCAGATATCATACAACGCTTGCATCAGGTATCGACACGGGCGAGCGACACACATTTGGGGTATTTGCATTCACACTTACAACTACATGTGTTTTTCTTTTTACTCCGAAAAAGTGACTGGTTTATAACCTGTGCCGCTCACACAGGCACTTGAGCCACAGTCGCTGGCAATAATTTCACAGTTGGCTCGACGATCAGATACACACAGGTTGTCAGCGCAGGCGGGTATATACTATCGTAAGCCAAACTAGTGCCCATCCAGAAACAGGCGCTTTTGCGAACCACTGATTGCACGCGATCTTTCACCGACTACATGTTGTTATTTAGAGTGACTAAACGCCCACATGTAGTCGGTAAAATCTCACGCACCTCAGTGATTCTCGCGACGGCCTTGTTTCTGGATGAGCATTAACTAATCCTTTTTCGGGAGCGTTTATGGGTTATGGAATTTGCCGGGCTCCGGTAGGCAGTGATCACAACATTAAAATTGCCAACATAGGTATCAGTTCGCACAGTGCTTCATCCAATCCGGGGCCGCAGAGTCTGGAAACATACCAGGACCAACAAGCTTTCGAGAGTGCTATGCAAGCGTTGGAGGCCAGTGTTCTCAATATTGGTGCGCATGCTCACGTAGATAGCGGGGTGCGGCTGCTCTATTCGAGTCGTATCAAAGAGCTGAGCAATGATCTTCGGGCGGCAGCTATGCGCGGCGACAAAACCTGGAAGCAAGCTGCTACAGAAGCTAATCTCGTTCGTAACAACGTTATGGAGTCACTACGTGGTAAAAGCACACCATTAGGTCGCGCACTGGCGGAGTCTCTTAAGCGAGAAGGTAAAACACTTAACACACTTGTAGCGGAGAAAACTGCTCAGTTGTTTGGTCCGGGTGCCAACTTTAGTAATCTGACTGACCATCAAAAGAATCAGGTCTACGCAAAAGTTGTCGACTCTGCTGGCAAATCCAGGCCATCGGTTAACAAAGCAATGCGGATTACTTCTCGCGCCGGCAGAAGCCTGATTGTTCTGTCGCTGGCTATATCCGTATATACCGTTGCCACCGCTGAGGACAAAGTAGATGCTGCGGCGCAGGAGGCCTCTGTTGCCGGGGCAGGGGTGGCAGGCGGCATTGCAGGTGGTGCCCTGGCAGGCCTTGCATGTGGGCCTGGTGCGCCAGTGTGTGTGAGTGTCGGGGCATTTGTGGGTGGTGCTTTGGCGGCCTTCGGGGTCGATTATTTCTGGTAGCCTCTTTAAAGTGCCAACAAAAAAACAACAAACAATGAAATTGTGCGGTGATATTGAACTCAAGCTACTGACAGATAGTAGCGAAACTGAACGACCAGTCTGTCAGCTTCAGTTCCAGGGCAGGCCGACGACTGTAACTATCAAGGGGGCAGTGCTTGAAGCCTGTGTAGAATGTGAAGGGCATTACCTGTTGTTTGTCACTGATGATATCCCTCACGAGGAAGCCCTCTACTTTTATTTACTCGACGCTGATTTTATTACACTCGATTCAGCGAGTTTAGGCGCAGCGTATTCAACGGGCCATTTTCGCGACCTAAGTCTGCAACCACCCCGCAATGTGTTATTCCAGTTTATCGGCGGTACTCGCTGGAGCATCGAAATCCTTGCCCATCCCAGGTGGCGTGTACCGTTTTTGGGTGACCCCAAAGGGGTTATGCACAACCCCGGGTTCAGGCGATATTTCGTTCTGCGAGGAAATCCTTTGCCTGGGAGTTGATTGGCATCGATTTTAGAAACTAGCAGCGGTAGTGTAATGGTTGAGCGAGTTAATCCGTAGTACAGATTCACTACGTGAGCCGATCGATTGATGTATCGTGCGGCCTTGCAACAGGTGTGGTTGTTGGTCGGGGGTGTTGAGATGCCGATCAGAGGTTTTTACATTGTGCTGATTCGTATGCAAATTTTCCGAAGTCCATTTCAAATTTGATGCAACGGACGAGCTGGTTCAATGTACTAGCGTGACTGCTGAATTCCTGTCCGCAGATTTATTGTTGCGGCGAAGATTTTGCTGAGGAATGAGTGATATACCTAACATGGAATCTCACACCCTCGCTGCAAACCCTGTTCTCGGGCAGCGTCCTCGCGTATCATTGGGCCGCTGCCAGATGCGTCTTTCCAAGCGGTGAATTGATCGTGCGCAGATGCCAGGTAACGTATTTAAAGCAACACACTCTGTAAGTACAGAGAGCCATATCCACGACATTCAACTGATTTGGAACCACAATAACTATGAGAAAAACATTACGGGAATCGTTGGTTTGCATCCTTCTTGGGGGCGCAGCAATTTCTACCTCACAAGCCGCAGACTCCGAAGATCAGTCAAATATTGAGTTTGCGGAGGGTTCTGTCCACATCTATTGCACGCAGCCGCCGAATGCAAATGAGGAATTATTCCTTGAGGCGTTTCCAAAGCTCATTGCCAGTCTCCAGATACATGCAGATGAGGGGCGTGTAGTTCGTGCGCATTATCTGAAAGAACTCAAACATGGCATCTTTGTTGTCGTTGGAGGTGATACGCGGGAGGACGCAGTAGTGAATGCGGATCTATTGCTAGAAGAGCAACGGGCTATCCTGAGTGCTGCTAGCGAGAGTGTTGGCGCTGAGAGCAGTGACGATGTCAGCGACAACACCTGTCGTATGTTCGAAGTGGGCCCGGTTGCGATATTGCCGAAGGGCTAGAGACATAGCCCCGGGAGCGGTGAGTGGTCGTGCAGCTAACAAGACACCCCTGCCGGGGCCTTCATTTTTGAAAAGACCAAAAACGGAAGCAAAAAGTCTTTTTGCGACTATTCAGCCCTGCGGGTGCCTGCGGCATTTTGAGAGTGAGCGTGCAAGTGGATAGCGCTTGCCTATCCATGGCTGACAGCACTCTTTGCGCCATCCCTGGCGCGTCGACCCATTTCCACGATTACTCTCAAAACTGATTAAACGCGGGTAGATCAAGAGCGAACGCTTTGCGTTTGTGTATCGTTCTTACTGGAGGCCGCAGGTGTTGCCTTATTTCAGAACTGCGCACGCTACTCTGCCGCCAGCTCCACCTATTGGTTGTGTTACGTGGTCATCTTCCTGAGCATGAATGACCAGCGCGCTGCCGTCATCGTCCAGTAGTGCTTCGCCATCTTTGCCAGTTGACAGTGCCAGTCCGGCGGCAAAAAACTGGGCTTTTGCATCGCTTCCCTCTGGTACAAAGATATTGGGTAAATCACCGAACTCGGGCCCTTCCGGATTTAATAAGCCGTGTGCTCCTGGCTTCTTGCCGACATGGCCGCCGGAGAGTTTAAAATGGCCTACATCCTCGCAAGTGCCGTGCGCGTGAAAATGAATGCCGTGCCAACCGGGCGACAGAGCATCTTTATCAAGCTCGACTGTCATTAGCACTCCACCGGAACCCTGTTGAAGTTTCACTGCACCGATCGTGTTGCCTTCGGCACCAATTATTTCGCTTGTTACTTCGTCGTTTTCGGCGATTGCGGCTGAACCCATCAGCACAAGAGATCCGAATACAGTGGTTTTTAATATCGTTGACCAGTTCATTGAAGTTACCTTTTGGATTGTTGTTGGAATGAATGACGCTGTCGGCGGTGTTTTGTATCAATGCCCCATTTTCAATCGCCAATGTGGTT
>CAZNOB010000217.1:0-8408 GCA_964574535.1 uncultured Granulosicoccaceae bacterium
AACTTGTCTCAAGCTCTATGTCCCCGTAGTCCAGTATGTGTATTTGTAGTGCCATATTTTTACTCTTGACTGACTTTCAACTTGCTATGCTGTCTGCTGCCTGGCATCGCAGACCGCTTGTTAATCAAACGACGGAATAGGACACTCCACATTTGCGATAGTGTCTCGACCCCATATGGATCGAGACACAAGTGTTGCAACCACATACAACTTATTGATCAAGTTCCATCACGGCCTTGCCATCAGCCAGCGCTACACGTTCCAGATTATCTTCTGCGGTCCATTTAAAGATACCGAAGATCCCGGCCACAACTCCGGTATCTGTATAGTCCATAGAACCCGTGACACCGTCGTAGTTGATGTCCTTGCCGGCACGGATTGCAGCCAGGCCGTCAGCGTAGGTATGAACTACTTCGCCGTCTCCGCCAGTTACGTCAAACATCGCATCACTCCAGCTTGCCGCTTCAATGCTCCCTGCTTTTTCAATGGCAAGTGCCGTGGCCACCAGCAGATCAAAGTACTGAATGGCATAGGAGTTAGATACATCTCCAATCGCTGCGGCGTACTGAGAAGCTTCGGCACGTGGTTGATAAGCTTCCCAGGCCGGACTTTCAGCATTTGAAAACGCAGCGAGTACAACTTCCTCGTGTTTTTCTACCGCATTCATGGTGGCGGTTGATATGAAGCCTGGCTCCTGCCACTCACTGGTACCAATAATAAACCAGGAGTTACCGGATTCTGCTGCATTTTTAACAAACACACCCCCGTCAGCCGGTGCAGAAAAAACAATCACAGCTTCAGGTTTCATTGCGCTTACTTTCGATACCACACCACGGTAATTCGCCTGGTTCGGCTGTATATCCACTGAGCCCAGTATCTCTATGCCCAGCTTGCCGGCCGCTTTTTCTGCGGCATTCTTTTGTAGCTGCGAGCCGGCTGCCTCAGTGGCTACCAGCGCTATTGCATTTTTACCGGCATTTTTAGCATGCAGCAGTGCCGCTGCACCTTGCGCGGAGTCCATCGGCGAGCCGCGGAACAGGGGCTCAGCTTTATTGCCCCCGAATTCAGCTTCTATCGCACCGCCATGCACCGAAGGCATTAAGGGATATTGATTGTCCGCTACTTTTTCAAGGACGTAATCGCGGTAGGACATATAGCTGTGCGCTGCGTTTAGCAGAATCTCTACGTTTTCACCGTCGATCAGCTTGCGTGCAGCGCGCGCTTCACCAATAGTACCAATGTCCTGGTGGATCGGAATCAACGGGCGGCCCAGGGGTGGATCATCGTTGATGACTTCCAGGCTGAAGTCGGTGACTGCATCGAAAAACTCGCCAAAGCCGCCGTATTCACCAGTATGATAGGTAAGATGCCCCACCTTGATGTTTTCCTGCGCAGCAATATTAGTGGCAAAAAAAGTGGCGGCAGATAATGTCGCCACATAAAAAGCTTTCTTGATTAACATATTTCCCTCTCCTCTGACATTGTCATTGATGTGCAACGTATAAAACCCGGCTTTATCAGCACTGGAAATGCTGTCAAATTTGATACGCTTCTTTAAGTTTGCTCTGATCCAGTTTGTTTGCGTTTTCAAGTAAAAATATTTTGCCAAGGCTTAGTACCAGTACTCTGTTGGCAATTTCCAGAGCCTTAACGGCATTTTGTTCGGCAAGAATGATGGTCACTTTTTTATTTTTGCGAATTTCCGAAATCTTTTGAAACAAGGTGTCTACAAACAACGGGGACAAGCCAGCTGAAGGCTCATCCATCAATATGATTTTAGGTTCCTGCATTAACACGCGACCCACAGCAAGCATCTGTCCTTCACCGCCACTCAAGCTGCCGGCGACTTGTTCTTTTCTGTCAGCGAGGCGGGGAAAGAGATCATAGACCTCTGACTGTCTTTCCTGCCTGGTGGCAGGATCAAGCAATCCGCCAAGCGATAAATTTTCGGCCACCGTCATATCCGGAAATACATTGTGCTCCTGCGGCACATAGGCAATGCCTTTCGCCGGTAAGTCGTAGGCGGGCGTGGTACTGATATTTTCATCATCAAACTCAATTTCACCAGCACTAAGCGGTAATAACCTGGCGAGTGTTTTGAGTAAGGTGGTTTTACCTGCACCGTTGGCACCAAGGATGGCAAAGATCTCGTTGTTTACTTCAAAGCTGATATCATGCAGAACCACCACTTCACCATAGCCACCTGAAATATTGCGGGCTTTTAGCATCAGCTAACCCCCAGATATTTTTCTGCCACAAAGTGATTCGATTTCACTTCATCCGGTGTGCCCTGAAACAACATCTCCCCGTCTGAAAGAAAATGCACATACTCACAGACAGACCAGATTAGCTCCAGGTCGTGCTCTACCACCACAATGCGCATTTTGTTGTTACGGGATTGTTCAGCTATTTCATCCATTACCTGTCGGGTAACATCTTCCGGCAAACCTGCAGTGGGTTCATCCATCAATAACATTCGCGGTTTAAAAATCAGACACCGCAAAATATCGAGCAGCTTTTTCTCACCGGCTGATTTTGCATAACCATCAGGATCTGCGAAGGTGAATTTATCAAGATAATGATCTACTCGCGATTCAATATCTTCAGCGCTGGTCGCCGCATCGGCAGCAGGTTTTTTAAACCATGAGACGAGTGATTCATTTTCCGCAGGGGTGGCGGCAAGCCGCAATGATTCCCTGATAGTTAAACTTTCAAAGTTTTGTATTCTCTGATTGGTTTTGATCAGACCCAGTTGCGCTACCTCAAATGATTGCTTTTCACACAAATCATGGTTTTTCCCGGACACTTCAAAATTAATGGTTCCCGTTGTTGCGCCGATCCGTCGGGTCAAAAGCCCCATTAAAGTAGACTTTCCAGCGCCGTTGGGGCCGATCAGACCTTCCACTGAGTAGGTACCAAACGTTGCACTAGCCAGATTAAGCACAGGCCTTTGGTGATAGCTTTTCACCAGATTTTTAACGGTGAGCTTCACAGCGGCCGCACTCGACGAGCGTCACTGCCTGAGGCCCCCTGAGCAAGCATGCCTTGTGGGCGATACAGTAAAACGCCAATAAGAACCGCGCCATACAAAAACAATTTGAAGTTCGGCACCAGCATCGCATGTTCTGCAGGTACCGGCAGATAGGTTTCGATGAGTATGTCAAACAGCCCAAAGGTTACTACCACGCCCAGCATCGCCCCGAGCCTGTTTTCCTTGCCACCGAGTATCAACGCTATCCACACGGTGAACGTGACACCGGGCACCAGCATGTTTGGTGTTAGAAACTGATTGAGTGGTGCGGACAAACCACCGAGCAGTCCCATCAATACCGAAGTCACTACAAATAACTGCAATTTGGTGCCATACGCGTTCTTGCCAAGGCTTGATGCAAGCTCTTCGTTGTCACGAATGGCGAACATTAAGCGCCCGAGGTCGGATCGATGAAGCTGTTGAATTACATATTGAAAGCCTGCAACCACCAGCACCAGTAACATCATGTAACTGAACTCGGTTGCCTTACCAAAATCGAACGGGTACTTAATTGTACCCAGTCCGACAACCCCGTTGGTCAGCCATTTTTCCGAGATCACCAGCAGCGATGTGATGGCACTGAAAGCAAGCGTTGCGCAGACCATATCCTGTCCGTTAAGACGAAGTGTCAATCGGCCAAGTACAAACGCCACCAGGGTTATCAACACGCCAGTCAAAATTAGTGACAGCAGAAACGGCACACTGTACTGAACGTTAAAAACCCCGACGCCATACATACCGAGGCCCCAAAACCCTACAATCCCGAAGTTCGGAATACCCAGCATCCCGAACTGCACGTGCAGCAACTGGGTCAGCGCTACGTATACCAACAATAACGACAGCGAAAAAATCAGGTAAGACATCAGGCAACCCGACCCCGCCGATACCAGAGCACGCCGATAAACATTGTCAGTAAAATCACTTCAGAGTAAAGCGGTTTGGATATAAGCGTAATTGCAGCAGTGACAATCCCGGCCACTATACTCACCAGTACTGCCCCCTTTACACTACCGACACCGGCCACAATGCTTACCATGACGGTGATTAGAATGATATTCCAGCCAATTAACGGATTGGATAGCGCAAATACGCCAGTAAACACCCCGGAGAGCCCACCAACTGCGCCCGCTAAAAACCATACCCTTACTGATACTTTGTGCGGATTGATTCCACTCACCATGGCGAGTTCTTCATTATTTGCAAGCCCGCGCACGACTTCACCGAAGCGGGTTTTGTGTACCACCCAGTAAAGATTAAATGCAGCAACCAGCACAAAGATCAATGCCACCAGCTGTAAATTGGTGGCACCTGTCCCAAAAAAATTGAAGTACGCCACTGGCGGTTCATTAACAAATACATTTTCGGCACCGGCTATAAGCACCAGTCCGTAACGCAACATGAATGACAAACCAATAGACAGGATGATCAACTCGCTTGGTCTCACCCCCAGGCGTTGTGCGGGCCTGAACAACAACAGGTATGTTGCCACACTTAAGCCACCTGCCAGCAGTGCTGCCGGAATTATCGAAAGATAAAAACCAAATCCGAATGTCACGTTAAACATCGCACCAAGATAGGCACCGATGGTAATGGTTTCACCGTAGGCAAAATTAATGAAGCCATTCAGGTAGTAGATCAGCGTGAAACCCATCGCAGCAAGTATCAGCGGCGACGCCTCAAGAATTCCTATAAAAAAAGAGTCTCTAATAAACCACATTGATCGACAGTTCCGGGTCCTGTTGATTATATGGCTGACCTGAAAAGCTGAGCGTGAGCCAGCCTATTTGTCGGTAGGCGCTGACAGGCAGTGAAAGATTCAAGAGTGTGCCTCGGATGGTCATAATTTATCAGTCATTGGATTTTCGATTGCTTTATACAATGTTTTATTGGTAAAACTAACAAACCGGGTTTTAATGACAGCCAGGTTAAGCTGCTCAGGGTGTTATCAAAAAGGTGAGATAATTTCTAACCGAAATATATTGTGAAGACATGATTCTACGTCTGGTTTTTTAGGTTTTAACGACTTACTGAACACAACGAAAGACGTAAGGTACAAGGAGGCGACTTAAAGGTATGAATACAACAACAATAAGAAATCATTTACCACCTGTTGCGGTGACCACTTTGGGCTTGATTGTCGCGGCAGGACTGGCAACAGCTCCGGTATTGATGGCCGAATCAGACGCAGAAATCCAAGTCCGGCAGAACACAGCCGAAATTGAAAAGCTGATTACTGCCCTTGAGCAGTCAAATGCCTCAATGGAACAACAATTTGCAGATGGCAGTAAAACCGAATCCGCAGCACTTTCCAATATTCAGAATCAGATATCCATACTGAACAAAGCTGCGACAAGATTGCACAGAAAACAGCAAGCGGTCACCGCGCCGTCCGGCGAAATTTTCAGCAGTATCCAACAGGGTCAGAATCGGGCTGACGCCAGAATGGTCAACCTGGAAAAGGCAGTTACGCGCATAAACATCAGGCAACGAAAAATCGCAGCTGCACAAACGCAGGCAAGTACTGATTCTGCTCCGGACAACACCGACTTGAGACTGACAAACCTTGAAAAAGCGGTAAAAAATCTAAATTTAAAACTGTCCAGAGAGTCTCGGTCCAACAGTGTCGAAGATTCTACCTTGCCACTGACCGGCACAGCGCGTGTTGCTGACCCGGTTGCCAGTGCCGGAAATACGGATGCCACCACTTACGAAGACAGACTTATTAGTGAACCAGCAGCACCTGCAGCACTGATGAATACGCAAAATAACAGCCTGCCACAGCCCGCAGTTTCTGATCCAATGATGCAGCGCCTGCTTGCCCTTGAAATTGAGATACGCAACCTGCACCTTGATCAGCAATTACAGACTCAGGCTGCACGCGCTTTTGTGGACGACCGTATTGATCAACGACCGGTAAATCGCTCAGCCCGTATGGAAACGCGTCCCGGCTTTAATCTGAATTCCCGCGGCGACATCAGAATGCTTCGATTGCAACGTACACTGCAGCGCCTGGAAGACAGACTGGACGATATGGAATCAACCCCGAGGCATCAGATTTATGTAGAAGATCAACTTTCGGAGATGCGAGACTATATCGATGCACTACTCGATGAGCTATACCGTTAATCAATACTCAGCCGCAACGTACAGTCAACCTGCATAGGCCCCTGGCACCAGTTGACCAAGTAATGCAGGCGGTGCATTTTGATAACACACGGGACGCATAAATCGCCTGATCGACAAGCTGCCGACCGACGTTGCACCAAAGTTGGTCGAAGCGGGATATGGCCCCCCGTGAACCATCGCATCGCTGACTTCAACACCTGTCGGGAAACCGTTGAAGATCACCCGCCCTGCTTTGTGCTCGACTATTTTCAACAGCTGCGTGGCAATGGACCGATCACTTTCATCCATATGTATTGTGCACGTGAGCTGGGCTTGCAGCGTACGTGCAATGGTCAGTATTTCATTGACCGAACTGGCCACTACAATCACACCGAATGGTCCGAAGATTTCCTCGCGTAGAAAATCATGCTCCAGCAGCGCGGTGCCGGTGGTTTGAAAAACCGCAGGTGTGACACTGCGACGACTGCAGCTGGCGGCGTGAATAACTGTAGTCTCGGGGCAATCACGAAATCGTTCCTGGCCTTCTTTATAGGTGGCAGCGATAGAGTCAGCAAGTAGTACCTGTTGTGGAACACGCTTGATCTGTTGTGCAACCTCTTCGATAAGACGTTCAGCTGCATCGGACTTCAGTACGATCAAAACACCAGGATTGGTACACATTTGTCCGGCACCAACCAGTAGTGATGAAATCCAGTTGCCAGCCAGTTCACTGGATTTAGACTGCAGAATAGCTGGCAGTATATACACCGGATTCACTGACCCCAGCTCGCCGTAAAAAGGGATAGGTTCTTCGCGCGCTGCGCACAAGTTATATAGCGCACGCCCACCGACCGTTGAGCCGGTAAAACCCACGGCCTTTATATTCGCGTGCTGCACCAACGCCTGACCTGCTTCAAATGTATTGCTCTGCACTTGCGAAAAAATCGCCGGATCAAGTCTTTGTTTGCGAATCGCACGGTCAATGCACTGCGCAACAAGATCAGAGGTACCCGGGTGTGCAGAGTGACCTTTCACTATCACCGGGCAACCCGCCGCCAGTGCCGCTGCGGTGTCACCTCCGGCTGAGGAAAAAGCCAACGGAAAGTTAGAGGCACCAAAAACCGCTACCGGACCCACAGGACGCTGACATAACCTGAGGTCGGGTCGTGGAATCGGGCTTCTGTCAGGCAGTGCATGGTCGTGCCGCAAGTCCAGATAATCGTTTTTTTTAATCACATCACCAAAGTAAACTAACTGATTTACCGTGCGACTGAACTCGCTGCTTACTCTGTCTTTCAGCAGGCCGGTTTCATCGCTGCAGTGACTGATGATGGTGTTGCGATCGTTTTCAATTTCAGCTGCAATCCCTTTTAAAAGGTCAGAACGTACCGCCGCCGAGGTACAGGCAAACCCCTCAAAAGCAGACGCTGCCTTTTCTGCAGCCACATTAACTTCAGCCACACCACCGTGTGCATACTCCCGTCCGATGCCTGCATACGGATCGGAGCGAAAGGTCTGTTGACTACGCTGCCATTCACCGGCGATTAAATGCTTACCGATAATCATTATGCTGCAGCTCTGTCGCTGCCGATTGATTTCCGGCCTGATTAGTCGGTCTGATCGACTTTTGCCCCGGTGCACCAAAGGTAAATCGCTCTCTGCAGAACAACAGTGCCACAATGGCAAACGTTAGTGACGTCAATAATAAAGCCACCTGCCACGTGGCCGATTCCAGTGAAAGACTCGATACCACGAGCAACAGCGCCGAACTCACTCCGATCAATAATGGATCAATAGCACCGTGAGTACCTTCAACAAACATCCGGTAGGCCAATTCAAAGCCCGCAAATAAAGCCAGCCCGTAAGCCATGACAGCCAGTGTATTTTCACAACGTATTTTATTGCCCAGTGTCATACTATCTGCCTGACACTGGTAGTCGGTCAGGACGAACATATATACTTTGGCAATTAACCCAATCGCAATCCCGATGCCCAGCAACATCTGACAGATCACCTTGATCAGATACGAAGGTCTTTGTGCAAACCGATACAGTCTGGCGGCACTCGTTAATTCAGGTTGATGCTGTGGCGGGTTCATAGGGTCATTCATCTGTACACCCGATCAAATAAAAAAAGATCATCGCTATTGTGATTATCTAAACCGGAAACCACTGTCGGTCAGGAAGAGTTTCAGTCATCGGGCCCGGTACGGTCATGCCCAGTCTGCCCACTACCTGTTGATTTTCTATTTTGGCTGGTCTGTCGTGTATCG
>CAZNOB010000218.1:0-8392 GCA_964574535.1 uncultured Granulosicoccaceae bacterium
TTCCTGAAGTCCCTGAAGTCCCAAATCCCACTGTCCTTACAATAACTACCACTGTTCCGGAGTAATTTATATGAACATCAGTCTGTTAAATTTCCGATCTGGCAGGGCACTTTCAACAGCACTTTTTCTATCTGCGTGTGCATTTTTATCGGCCTGTGACAGTGATTCGACCATCGCGACCACATCGGATGGCATGGTTGTAACACTGCCTGCAGAGTTGCGAGACGTGCGGGCAGTGCGCACCAATAATTTGCAGTTGCAGGTCCGTGTTAACGATAACCTGATACGCACGGAACCGGTAACTAATCAGGACGAAGTGTCTCTGGATATACAGATACCTGGTGGTCAGGCCAATGAGATTACCCTCACCTGGTTTGCGGTAATCGATAACGAAACTATTTTATTAGCTGATGTCACCAGAACAGTTGCTGACTCCCAGACTGAAATAGCAGTGTCAAACTACAATTCCACCGGTGATCGCTTCGATGAAGATGGTGATGGCCGCACGAATTTAAGTGAGGTCAGAGATAAGAGAAATCCTCTATCCGAAATTGACTTGGAAGTACCCCTTTCCAACGCCAGTTTCCTGCCTGCCAATACAACGATAACTAACGATGGTATTGATGGAAATACTTCTGGAGATCCCCAGGGTAATGATCTCGATAGCCGATTTTCACTCTGGCACGATGGTTCAAATCTGAATCTTTATGTCTGCGGACAAGATCAGATCCTGAGTGAGTCCAGTGAGCAATATTGGCATGACGACACAGTATTTGTTTTTATTGACGGTGCAGATAGTGACAGTGCCACCTATGACGGGGTTGATGATTACCAAATAGCGTTTGTCAGAAGTACCGAGGAGCTAATTATGGCAAAAGGCAGTGGAAATGCCGGGTGCGGAGACGGTAGCTGTATTACGTTTAGCTTCTTTAATAATTCATCATCCTGCGAGTATGAGTTGTCAGCCTCGTTTTCTATGGCCAGTATGAATATGACTCCCGGTGAAAAGTTCGGGTTTGATATAGAATTTACGGATGACGATAATGGTGGTTTGCGTGAAGATTCAGCCGGCTGGATCGGCTTCAATGATAGTTCAGACGTTGATCCACGAACCTTCGGGACGGCACTATTGAGGTAGGTCGGGGAGAACACCTGCTCCAGGTGGGCGGTGTGGTGTAGCTAACACACACGCCTGCCGAGAGCCTTCATTTTTAAAATGATCTGAAAGGGTCAACTGTTCTCAGTATTCAGTCCAATGTAATGTGTACTGCAATCGATGGCGCGCCGACCCACTTCCAGGATCACATTCAAAAGTGATTCAGGGCGGGTAGATCAAGAGCGATGGAGTTGGGCAAGCGCATTGTGTTTAGTATAAGTGTCTGACACTTTTGCATTCAAAGATTTTCGACAATACATAAAGTTGAACAAATCTCTGTGCTACGTGACGATGCTCCGCTTGCGAGGGGCGTAATCCTCTGTTGCAGTAGTCCAGGATGTTATAAATCTATTTCTATAACACCGTCTTTAGCGTCAGCGCGTGATTGGCAGAGAATAATAGTATTTTCACGCTGATACTTTGAAAGTACAAAGTCGCGATGTTCCACGTTACCTGATACCAGGCTGCAACTGCACACACCGCATAAGCCATCACTGCATTTAATATCGATAGCGTAACCGTTTTCATTGAGTACTTCGGCGGCGCTTTTCTCTTCTGAGACGGTGAATGTTTTGTCGCTATTAGCGATTTTTAAAGTGAACGGGTGATTCACGTAATCTGGCGTCTCCGGTACAGAGAAATATTCCAGATGGGTGGCGTCTTCCGGAAAGCCTGATACTTTGGCAGCTTCCAGAACACTGTTCATATAGCGTTCTGCCCCGCAGGTGTAGAGGTGAAAGCCATTATCGTAGACCGGTATTATTTCGCTGAGATCTGCACGTGTACCTTCATCGGAGATATGTAGATTTACCTTTTCCGCCCAAGGCATGGTTTTAAGATCTTGCAGATAGCCCATGGTGGATTTTGATCTTCCCGAATAGTGGAAACTGAAATTCTGGCCTTGTGCATGGAGTTCGTGTGCCATCGCAATCATCGGGGTGATGCCAATACCACCGCCAAGCAACACGGAATAGCTAGCCCTGGCGTCAAGTTGAAAATGGTTTATTGGTCGAGATATAAAAATACGCCGGCCCTGATTAAATATTCTATGCAACAGTTTAGAGCCACCGCGACCTTGCTCTTCCCGCAACACGCCTATTTGATACTTACTGCGATCGGCGGGATCCCCGGACATTGAATACTGACGCAGATATTCCGGTGCGACAACTAAATCAAGATGTGCCCCTGCAGTCCAGGCGGGTAAGTCTGATCCATCGAGCGTGGTAAATTCATATTTAGTGATTCCGTCAGCCATTTCTTCTGCTTTGCTTATCTCTACCTGTATCACCGGATTATCGGATTTATCTATCGAATAAAGATGTACCGCTGACTCGTCACCATTTTTAATTTGTTGCTGATACTTTTTAGCGGTGATCATTGATTGATACGCCTCGATGCCAGCTTCTCGATCCATCGGAAATGGGTAAGGGTGTGGCGGCGGCGCCAGAGGAGCCGGGTAGACCGCCAAAGTCTGGTCTTCGTATTTTAAATTGAGGTCAGTCTGCAGGCTTCTTTTGTTGACCGGCTCCCTGGTCGGTCGATAACTTCCGTCTTGTTGTACTTCCAGATCCCACCACCACTTTTTAACCGGGTTAAGTCCGCCATTGCCCAGAGTATCGTCCAGTTTAGCCAGTACCGGAGCCGACGCGGGTATGTTCATAGCGGCCCATCGGAAGGGTTTTTCTTTAAAGATGCCTTCTAAATTCCATGGGCAGGTTTTCATGCAGCGTCCGCACATTGCACCCCCGGGGGTTGTCACCCGATAAGTAGTGCACTTTTGACTGTCTGACTTCCAGATTTCATAGCCGTTAAACATTAGCTTTGGCCCGGCAGTTATTGCTCCCGAAGGGCATTCACGTGCACACTTGTTGCAATTTTCGCAAAATTTTTGCAAGCCAAAGTCTATGGGTTTGTCGTGAGCCAGGGGTAAGTCGGTAGTGACAGTACCCGACTTTAAGCGTGGTCCTAAATACGGATTTAGTATTACTTCGCCAATACGACTGACTTCTCCCAGTCCAGACAACAATAGCAGTGGAGGCTGCAGGACTTCACCATCCATTACGGAATGTGCTTTGGCCGAGTACCCCAGGTTTCGAATTTGTTTTGCGATGACCCCGCCAAGTAGCGAAAAACGCAGGTAAGCACGCATCGACTGGGCAACGGCTATCCAGTCATCACCAGAGGAGCCTTCCATTGTTTCGTAGCCCTGATCGATCACCATGCTAATTGCCTGATCATGTGGCGGAATCAGTGGTTCGCCGCGGGCATCATGGCTATACCAGGTCCAGTCAGGGCAACGCGATATGCCGACGCCATCTACACCCAGGTAGTAGCTGGTTGCCTTTATCAGGTCAGCGGCGACTTGTGGATCGATTTTTTGTTGTTCGCTTTTCGGTGTGCCGTCCTGAAGCAACACAAAAGCACCTAGCGCCCTGCGTTGTGCCATCGAAGGTGCTGCCTTACGAACATAGAGCCCGCCGGTTGCATTGTCCTGTAGCTTTTTACCCATATCGCCAAATTGGGCACGTGCGAACATGTCTGTGCGTTTGGGTACTCTGGCAACTCTTGCTTCATCGATATAGGTAGTCGGGGTGTCGACTCTTTTCAGTTTTTCAAATGGGTGAGCTCCATCGACGAAGCGGCGTTTCTCGTAAGGTACGGCATTGCCTGAGTTCTTTATAGTCTTTGTGCCTAGCTTCCAGCTGACAGCGAAAGCAGATTTCGGTTGCGTATTCGCAGGGGTTAACGGTTTATCGCATTCAATTTCAAACGTTGTAGTGACCGCCGAGAGACCAAACCGCGTGCCAATGTAAGGGTGCGACAAAACACCGTTCTCAACGCTTGCCACGCCTGCGGCAACGGCAAGCTTGTTGAGATCGACATCGCTGCTGCTTACCGTATGGCCGCGTGAATCATAGCCCAGTAAGCGCAAATAACCGGACAGCACCACCGCCGTTTCTGCGGCTAACAGTCCGGCGCGGTGAGCCTGCGCGTCCTTAATCCAGGTGGTGCCGACTTCATTCTCGTGCGGGTCTCTCGGGTTTTCGTATAAAAAAACCAATGCGTGGGTGTGTTGACTGATATCGGGTAGTTCGGATTCAATGGATTCTTTGAGATCTGCCATGATCATGTCGATACCGGAGGCCAGTGTCTTGGTTTGGCGTGTTTTAAGATCGTGGGCCAGTGCGTCGACATCCGGGTTGGTAAACGGTGCATCGAGAACGGCGCTATTCGGGAGTTCGCAGACACCAGCGATTGCTGCATCTGCAAAATAGGCAAAAGACTTCAGGTGCCTTGCGCGTTCAGCGGGGTCGGCAGGGGGTTCCGACATCGCCTTGTTGACCAGTCCTGATCGAATCGCATCAAGCATGGCCTGGTGTTCTCGCATCGCGTTAACGATCGAGTTTGGGGTCTTTGAGCGATCAAAGCTGAGTGCTTCCATCGCCGGTATGGCGCTAAGGTCGGCCGGATGATCGCTGCGGGCTAATAGCTCTACGGGGTAGGGGCCAAGGTGTGGTGGCCTCGTTTTGGTGGAGAATAGCCGTGTCATACGGAGATCCTGATGTTGAAGTAGCGGTAAGCCAAGTGGTAGATTTTACACGCTTCCGGAGTGAGTCTGTCGGGAAATGAATCGTTTGAAAGCATTGGCGAGGTTTGGCTTAACGCACAGCGGGGCTGGATTGGCTGGTGCTATGATTTACTGGATAGCCCTTTAAATTAGATTATTGTGCCCCAGAATCCGCATAATGGATAAAAATCGATCGCTTTCTGAAAGTATTTTTTTGACCAGTAGCTTTGCTCTGTTGCTTTGGTCAATTAAATTGAGCGAGTCTGTGCTTGGCGTGAGTCTGCATCAACTCGGTGTGTATCCTCAAACCTTCAGCGGCTTGATTGGCATTATTTCAGCGCCATTGATTCATGGCTCATGGCAACATGTCATTGGAAATACACTGCCAATTTTATTATTGGGCAGCATTTTAATTTATGGTTACCCGAAATCGCGCTGGTGGGTATTGGGCATTACCTGGCTGAGCTCCGGTGTCGGGGTCTGGTGGTTTGCTCGCACCAATTATCACATTGGTGCCAGCGGTATTACCCACGGTGTGTTTTTCTTTTTGTTTGTTGCCGGTATTCTACGGCGTGATAAGCGTTCAAGTGCGTTATTGATGGTTGCTTTTTTCATGTATGGCACCATGTTCTGGACAATCTTCCCGCGGGAACCTGGAGTTTCTTTTGAGTATCACTTGTTTGGTGCGTTGAGCGGAGTGGTGTGCGCGTTTATCTTTCGTCAATGGGACCCGAAACCGGAAGCCAGGGCTTATTCATGGGAGCAGGAAACGGTTGAAGATATCGAAGAAGAGGAAGATCCGATTATTGGTGATGAATGGAAGATGGAAATCAAGCCAGCGGACCGCGATGCTGAGAGTATTCCGTTTACGATTGGGCGAAGGCAGAATCAGGATGACTCGCAGCAATATGTTGATAAGCGTTGAAGGTTCGGGATGCCGGGGGCCTTCATTTTTGAAAAGACCAAAAACGACATGCCCTTCAGGCGGAGTCACTTTTCAAACGACGAAAAAGTAACCAAAAGTCGTCTTGCGACAATTCAGCCCTTCGGGTGCCTGCGGCATTTTGAGAGTGATCGCGGAAGAGGGTCGCGCAAACAGCCATCCATGGCTGACAGCGCTCTTTGCGCCATCCATGGCGCGCCGACCCACTTCCACGATCACTCTAAAAACTGATTAAACGCGGGTAGATCAAAAGCTAAGAGCTAGAGCAAGATAGCAGAGGCGGGCGTTGGTATTTGAGTTAAACTTCTCCCGGGGTATTTCCTCTTAACGCGTTAGCGGCGATGAGCGTTTGGTGTCTTCAGTTGCTGCCACTGCATGAGTTTGAAGCGGCATAATCCAGATTGATTATCGCCATTGGTTTGTAATCCTCCCGAAAATGAAACTTATGGATAAAATCGATTTGGCGTTTAAACATTTCAGTATGCCTGCCAACGTTAATCGTCTATTGCAGGGTTGTGAGGAGGCGGGCGATGATATTTGCTCGCGCAGTAGCGGAAAGGGTGATATCCCTCAGTTTGTTCGGGCGGAAGGCAGAATAAGCTGGGATTTATTGAATTCGGTTGTGCAGCAGGTATATTCTGATCGTCAGCCGGTGTTTTGTGAGTGGGGCAGTGGCGTAGGTCTTGTCACGCTGTTGGCTTCGTCGATCGGAATGCCTGCAACCGGTATAGAAATCGAAGAAGAACTGATCGATCTGTCGCGCGATTTTTCAACGGAATATTCAATTCCTGCAACGTTTATTAACGGTAGTATTTTCCCTAAGCATAATCAGATACCGCTGTTCGACTATAAAAAGGTAGATCTGTTTTTTGTATACCCCTGGCCTGATCAGATTGTGAGTATGTTAAATCTATTTGAGCAAGTCGCGGCCAGCGGAGCGGTGTTGATCTGTTATCATGGAGGCCGTAACTATCGGGTGATTCGGCGGTAACTTTTTTGCCAAAGAAAAGCGCTGGATCCGGAATTCGATTTGACTGGTCACTAGTAGTGCGATAGCGCTCTGTTGTGTATTTTGAATGCCAACAGTTTTAAGATTCTATATAGTCTGTCGGTCAAGCATACGACACACTTTCGGTGGTTCTGAGCCCTGGTGCAAAGCGATTAGATCATCCGAGACATCTGAGTCCGAGACTGTACGTCTCTGATTATGGCGTATGTATTCGACCCAGGTGGCAACGTAGTATTTTTCTGTCCATATATTTGGTTGTTCCAGATCCCGCAATAAAGACCAGCGCCGTGCTCCGTCTCTGATCCGGATTCGTCTGCGCTCTGTCATGGCGGTGAGGAAGGCGGGTATATCATCATTGGCTATGTCAAAGTCTATGGTTATCATGATTGGCCCGGTACGCTGCTTAAGCTGAACCGCAAGCGTTGGTTCTATAAATTTGTTTAAAGGCTCAAGATTTAGGCGGTCGTATTCAGGTAAGGGCAATTTATAACCGACCATCCCACCGATAATCAGCGCCATAGCAGAAACCACCAGTGCCACCTGAAGTCCCTGAGTCTCCGCCAGTAAGCCCCATAACCAGCTGCCGCCGACCATGCCAAACGCATTACTCATCATGTAAAAGGACAACGCTCTGCCCACCACCCATCTTGGTGTCGACAACTGCAATGATACATTGAGCAGGGAGTTTGTGGTCATCCAGCAAGCGCCACATAGCAGTAGTGCCAGTGCTGCCAGTGGTTGGCTGCGTCCTGTTGCCAAAAGCAGTACACCAAGCGCCATGGCAACAAAAGCCGCACGCACGATGGTTTCTGTATTGAACCTTGCACGTGTTCGAGCATTGGTTAATGCACCAATGACAGCGCCAATACCGAAGCAGCCCAGTAATAATCCATAAGTTGAAGCGGTACCGGCGAGAAGGTCTTTGGTAACCAGCGGTAACAGAGCTAAAACGGAAACGGCAGTGAAGCCGAACAGACAGCCGCGTAATATAATACGTAACAGATTTGGAGACAGACCGACGTATCGCATGCCCGCTGTGGCGGCTTGTCGGAAAGGTTCGCGTGGCAGTGTACGTACAACTTTAGTTTTTTTCCAAAACGCCAGCACCAGTATTATGGCCAGATAACTCATCGCATTAAAGGCAAATGCAGCTGCCGCACCGGCAACTACAATGATAAACCCGCCGAACGCAGGACCAATACTGCGCATCAAATTGAATGACATGCTATTTGCCATCACTGCGGCGGGTACCTGATCTCTTGGAACGATGTCGCCTACAGAGGCCTGCCATGACGGATTGTGCAATGCCGCGCCACAGCCAATAAGGAAGGTAAATGTTAGCAGCAGCCACGGAGTGAGCAGCCCGAACCAGGTGACCAGTGTCAAACCGACAGACACCGTAAGCATGAGTATTTGCGCGGCCATCATGATACGACGGCGGTCGTAATTATCTGCCAGAACCCCTGCGAGTAATGACAACACCATGATGGGCAGGGTCGTAGATGCTGTAACCAGTGCGACCATTTGTTCCGAATCGGTTAACGTGGTCATCGTCCAGCCGGCTGCTACCGCCTGAACCAGAGTCCCGAGGTTAGAAAGAAGTGTGGCTAACCATAGTGAGCGGAAAACAGGGATGCCGAACGGTGCGAAGGCGGTGGGTCCGGACGTTTTTGGCATAGTAGGGTTGTGCTGGATTGGTGCTGAATGCGGATGGAC
>CAZNOB010000219.1:0-5101 GCA_964574535.1 uncultured Granulosicoccaceae bacterium
CCCAATAATTTACGGAGCCTTTGATGAGGCCAATACTGCTACACACTTTACTTGCCGCTGCTTTGCTCAGCGGCTGCGATTCGGACGACGATGAGCCAGTCACTGCGGCAACGGTTCCTCTAAGTGAGTACGGTGTCATCCGCCTGGACTACGACACCACCAGCGCTCAGACGCGGCTTGAGGCGGTATTCTGCGATCTGGCAACGCCCACCACTGCTGCCACCATCGACGGGCAATTTCAGACCGCAGTTGATCTTTGCATCGTCTCCAACGATGGGGGTGCCGGTGTCGACATTACTGCACCACTGGCTTGCAGCCCTGCACTGCCAGCGCAATCGATCAGCGCAGGCGCAAATCTGACAGTAAGCTCAGGCGCCGGCACCTTTGCAGACCTTGTACAAATGCAGGCAGACGACACGATCACCTACTCGGTGACTAATACACTACCCAGCCCGCCAAACGGGCTGACCATAGATATTCCGGGGGAAGCCTTTCCGCTGTTTTCAGCGGTACAAATTCCTGATCTGCAGACGCTCAGTATCGATTCTCCGGCCGCCGGTGAAGTACTCCGCAGCGATACGCAGATTAGCTGGAATGCGGCGACCGACGGAAATGATTCACGTTTGCTACTGACAGCGTCAGATGCAGATGTCACCGTGGAATGCTCACTGGCTGACGATGGCGCGTTCAGATTTTCGTCAGCAACGCAGGCAGAACTGGGTGAATTATTTTCCGCGAGCTCTATTTCAATTCGGCGGCAGAATTTCACCAGCCCGACTCGTGGAGACAGCGGTCTTGTACTGATTACCTCCGTCAGGTAGCAAGCAGTATTTACAACCCTGATGGCAACTCAGCCATCAGGCCCTCTGCCCGGGGTGTTTGTCACTAATCAATGGTCTATGGCCGCGGCACTGACCGCTCAAAATCATCACGCTCCAGCAGCCAGGACAGTGCAAAGCCGAACACCAGACCCCAGAACGGCGCCCCCACGCGCAGTATGGTGACTTCAGAGACGGTGATTAGAAAACACAGCAACGCCCCCAGCGAGAAGCGACCACAAAACGCACTGTCAAATGCCGATAACAATACGCGGAACATCGCAAGCCCTGCCAGTGCGGCTAAAAATTCAAACGGTGTTGCCACCATCCAGCGCGTCAGCGCCGGTGCAAACAACCCGAACAACAGCGCAAAAATACCAATGATAATTCCGGCTGTGTAGTGACTGTTACGCGGACCCGAGCTTGAAATCAAGGCGTTGGTTGGACCAGTCAGGCAAGTGGATGATGATCCGAATAAGGCCACCAGCATCGAGAATAAACCACACGCTGTGGTAACAAAGTTGATCGGCGCGCGATGACCGCTGTTACGCAACACCGCGATTCCCTGCCCGTTTTGCGCAGCGACTACGGTAATGGCAAGTGGCACCACAAGTTCTGCCGCAGCGCGTAAAGTAAATTCCGGTCGGATCATATGCGGAAATACTATCCATGCGTCACTGGCCACCGGTGGCTCTATTCGATCACCCAGCCACATCATTAAAACACCTGTTAAAAGAGCACCAATGACCGGTGGTAAAAAGCGTCCAAGTGACGGCACGGCAGACAATACAATGAAGCTGATTGTCATCGACCCCGCAGTTAGAAAGTCACTTCGAACCGACTTGATCCAGTCAATGCCAAACTGCAGAAAAACACCAGCCACCATCGCCATGACAATAGGCATCGGGATGCTTTCCATAATGCGTTTGATCCAGCCGGACAACCCCAGTAGCAGCATCAGTAAACCGGTCAGATAAAACGCACCGACAACCTCGGCGAATGACAAATGCGTCAGGGCAGAACCCACCAGAACAGTTCCGGGTATGGTCCAGAAAAATACCAGTGGCGTGCGATAGAGCCAGCACGCCGCTATCGACAACAGGCCATTGAGAAAAAAGGCCGCGAATATCCACGAAGACAGCTGCGACTCTGCAAGCCCGCCCTTACTGCCAACGGCAAGTATGACCGCTACCGGGCCACTGGCGGCAAATGAAAAGCCGATAACAGCGTTAGAAAATGAGGACAGACGGACATCAGCAACCAGTTGTTTTACCCTGGTTTGTGGCTCAGGCAATTTTTCAATCTGTCGCACGGGGTTTATTCATCCTGTCAAAGCCATCGGCTCTCCGTAAGAAGACCCGAATATTTCAAAACCGTGGTTTGTCAGTTACGGCTAAATAACGCACACTCTGGCGTCTGGTTTGCTTGAGTCAGGGTATCCTGTTGTATTAACAACACGGTTGCCTGAAATACGACGCCAGCCCCGCTCCCATTCTATTAGGACCAGGAATACCTGGCCATTACCACCCTGGATACAAATGAATACTGACTATCTGCCACCATCATTGGTCAGAGTTGAAAAAATCGCCCTAAAAGGGCCAGGCGTCGTCATTCTGACCGGACCATCAAGCTGCGGAAAAGGTGAGGTTGCAGCTGCGCTTTGCGATCTGCTGTCGATTGACCCCAAACGCCATTTGTCAATGGGTGAAATTCTGCGTAACACTATTGAAAGCTCAAAAAATGATATTGATTTTTCAAACAGGCTGGCCAAAAAGTATTCCCTGTCAAAAGACGTTAGCATTTTTGATTGCATCGATACTACCGACAACCTGTCGGACAAAGTACGTCGAAACCTGCCTGAACTGAATCAACACTTTAAAAGACCAGATAATGAACAGGATGTAAGCCAGCTTGAGTGGCTGGAATACTGTACTACCAGAGGCTTGTTAATACCCAATAGATGGACTCAGGATTTAATCTCGGCGTCAATCGATCAGATTCTGATTTCAAATAGTCCGGATGAAACAGACAACCATAGCCATCCATTTATTCTTGATGGTTATCCAAGAACCGAAGCTGCCGCGCAACACCTTCTAAACTATCTTGAAAGCGTCGATGTGCCGGTATTAAAAGTACTGCATTTGTCTATCAGCAAGGCTGAAATGAGTGCCCGTGCGGGTAAACGCGGCCGGGCCGATGATCATATGGAGGCACTACGCAGCCGATTTGATTTTTATATAGAAAACGTCCAGCCTTCTGTCGATTATCTTAAAACAGAACTGGGTGGTGCGACTGTCGCTCTGATTGATGCACATCAGCCATCCTTCAGCATGGAAAATGGCGAGAGAATCTTTCATCTACAACAATCGATCAACAATGTTATTTCGACTGCCCTGCGCGCTCTGGGCGTACCCAGAGTGATTGTGCGTGATCTTATTGAAGGCGCAGAACAGAATAAAGACTGAAGGCCAGCCGAATAAATTAGTCGAATGAATCAGTCTGGCAACTCATACACCGGGTTTTCAAGACCGACGGGCAGTACTTCGCAGGTATACCAGACATTCAACGTGTGATGTTTGCGGGAACATATCAAACGGCTGTACCAGTTCCAATGTATAGGCAGCCTCGGTCAGCAGCTTCAGATCGCGAGCCAGGGTTGCCGGATGGCATGAGACGTAAATCAGGTCATCCGCGCGTTTTTTGCAAAGCGCCCGGGTGACCAGCGGATCCAGACCACTGCGCGGTGGATCGACGATGTACAACGTCTGTTTCTCCCCTACCACTCCCAAAGATTCTTCCACTTTCGCTTGTATATATCTGACATTACTTAACTCGAGCTCAGTAGCAGAGCGGGTGGCGGCCTCAATGTTGACAAGGGCTGAATCAATTCCGGTTACAGTGAGGGCTGGATTCTCACGGGCGATCTGATTGGTCCATCCACCTCTGCCACAATACAGGTCATAGACATTTTTGCACCGGCTTTTGGAAATCAGGCTCAGCACCAAATTTGCCAGAAGAGTATTCACGGCAGAATTCACTTGCCGGAATCCCAGTTCAGTTGAGCGATCAATCATTGGCAGGAGGCGGATTTCTTCATCGACCACTGCTATCTCAACCTTACCAGGCGGCGTGACAGGTACACGCGCTGTAATAGCGTTATTTATTTTTTCGTCTGCGATGAGACAGGAATCGATAGCAATAAGCTGCTGGCTGCTTTTTCTGTGCTGGAAGAATTTTCCGTCGCGAACAGTACCTTGTATTCGATTCCGATAGTGATAATGCGTCACTGACGGCACTATCGGGGCAAAGGGGGCATCAACAATCCCGCCGATGCGTTGCAGCGCGTCTGCTACGTGTTCAGCTTTGACCTTCAGTTGATAGTGGTAGGGGATGTGTTGCCAGGCACAACCACCGCAATGCTGAAAATACTCGCAGTCAGGATCGATTCTGTCAGCGGAAGGCGCAAGCAATTCACTTATTTCAGCCAAAAGGAAAGTGCGTTTATCCGCAGTTACCGTAACCCTTAGCCGATCACCAGGCATTGTAAAAGGCACAAACACCACACGATTATCTAAACGACCGACACCGTCACCGGTATTGGACAGGGATTCGATTTCAATATCGATTTTCTTTCCCTGCAGGCCGCTGCGTGAGCCACTCGCGCGACTGGCCTTATTTTTTCTTTTCATCAGGTGCTTCGGTTGACTGGTTTAATTAGCGACAGGCCCCATCATAGTAACTGCAGCAACCACATTTATCATCATACTCATGCCAGCCAAGACTCATCCAGCCTACTATAATCCAGGGTCAGCCGATTTAACTGATTCGTTGGGCCGCATGAGAACCAAATCTACTGCTAGTGCATTGAAAAACATTTTGCAGATTTCTTCTTTAGGAATTTTTATCGCAAGCGTTTTTTTGATGCAGCCTCAATATGCCAATGCTCAGTCAACTGAGGAAATGACACTAAATCTGGCCAACGCTGACATTCTATCGTTGATTGAAACAGTCTCAAGAAGGACCGGAAAGAATTTCATTGTCGACCCCAGGGTAAAGGCAAAGGTCACTATTATTTCGTCGGAGAGTGTCTCCGCCGACAAACTGTACGAACTTTTTCTGTCAGTGCTGGCTGTACATGGTTTTGCTGCAGTGCCCGTCGGCAATATGATTAAAATAGTACCATTGGCAGCAGGCGTACAAAGTGCAGTCCCTGTTTTAGGGGAGCATTCAGTCCCGGGGGATGAACTGATCACCGAGATCATTCATGTTGAGAATATCTCTGC
>CAZNOB010000219.1:5201-8391 GCA_964574535.1 uncultured Granulosicoccaceae bacterium
ACATCAATCGCTAATCGATAAAATCCAGATTTGGTGATTCACCGGATACTGTTTTATTGCCGGCCAGATCCCCTGCTCGTTTCAGGGTGTCGCCGCCAAACTTTTGCAATATATTGTCTACCGTTTTTTCCAGTCGGGCACTGCCATCATTAGCGAATAGATCAAACTGTTGTGGCTCTGTCTGGCGAGCTATGTCATACGCTGCCAGACCGACTAATCGAAACGGCCCTTGATGCATGAAGTAAGGCAATAAATCACAGGCCGATCTGAAAATAACGTCTGCGTTGTCTGTCGGTTCAGACAATTGGACCTGGCGGGTGAGCAACTGAAACTGATTGGTTTTAAGCTTCACGCGAACGCCTTTACATTGGTACTCTTTATCACGCAAACGTCTGCCTACACGATCTGCTGACCGCCGCAGGTGATATTCGATCTCGGTTCGACTCGAGATATCTTTCTCCAGAGTACGATCAGACCCCATGCTTTTTGCAACCCTGTGACCAGACACACGGCGTGGATCTTCGGCACACGCCAGCGATTGAAAATGCCTGCCCATGCGCCCCAGTTTTCGCTCAAGCCAGACGGGGTCTGCTTTGCGAACATCACCGATGGTATACAGACCAAGTGCCTCGATTCGAGGGACAGTTTTTGGCCCTGCTCCCCAAAGCCGGGAGACAGGCATCGGGTCAAGCCAGGCGACGGCATCTTCTGGTGCAACCACTGTAATACCATTCGGTTTTCGGAAGTCGCTGGCGACTTTCGCCACATACTTGCTGGCGGCGATACCCACAGATGCAGTCAGCCCCCCCGTGGCTTCATAGACAGCAGCTTGTATTTGCTGAGCCATTTTCAGCGGGGAACCGAAGATTCCGCTCGCGCCTGTCATCTCGATAAAGGCCTCATCAAGAGAGATAGCTTCAACTTGCGGAGAAAAGTCGGCAAACGCTTCCATGATCGCTTTTGATTGCTGCTGATAACGTTCAAAACGCGGTGGCACGGTGATGGCCTGCGGGCAAAGCTGACGTGCCTTTACAATTGGCATGGCGCTTTTCACGCCGAATTGACGAGCCTCGTAACTTGCGGTTAGTACAATCCCACGATTGCTTTTAGGGCCAACGATTAAGGGTCTGTTGCACAGGGAGGGATCATCCAGCTGCTCTACAGAGGCATAAAATGCATCCATATCAGCATGCGCGATGATGCGAGGCCAGGTCATAGCTTCAGGCTTCTGATTCTATACTGTACATTTGCACAGTATACGCATTTTTTCGCAAAAGCCAAACAGTAGGCATCTGGGATTTAGAATGACAAAAAACCGCGCCCAGCCTGTATAGATGGCTTGTCCCCGGTAGTCAGCGCCTGCGCTGGCTTTAGAATTAGCCCTGACTCCCCCACCTGGCTTTCCAGGTCGGCAACCGATCTCCGTCTTCTGCACTGGCTTCATACGCGCCGCGTGCAACGGCGCGCGCCAGACACAATGACGCCGCATGACCGATTTCCGCCTGATCACTGACCGGATTCACCAACGCCTGCGCCTGAGTGCTCACCGCAAAGATCATGTCGCCATCAAGTGGTGTATGGGAAGGCAGGATGGCTCTGGCTAATCCATCGTGAGCCGCTACCGCAACGCGTTGCGCCTGAGCTACAGTCAGTGTGGCATCAGTCGCGACGACCGCAATAGTGGTATTGGCTTTCGGGTCATCAGATAGCCGTGGATCATGCAGCAACAGTTCGGGGCGATGTTGCGGTAGACCCGCATTACCAAATTCGTCACCCACTTCAAACGGCGCGGCCCAGAAGTGTTTGCTGCCAGGAACACAGACACTGCCCCGGGGGTTCACAACCACCAGCGCGCCGACAGTAAATCCGTTAGAAGTGACTACAGATGCCGAGCCCAGCCCGCCCTTGAGATCTGCACAGCCGGCCCCCGTTCCGGCCCCGACACTACCGAGTTTAAATTGTGCTGTGGCGTTAGCCAGCGCCTGAGTGCCCAGACCACGATAAGGATTTTGATGCCACTGTTTGTCGCCTCCGTTTAACAGATCAAAGATGATCGCCGATGAAACGATGGGCACCCTGACAGACCCGACTTCAAACCCCCGACCAGACTGATGGAGAGCATCCATCACTCCGGACGCTGCATCCAGTCCAAACGCTGAACCACCTGACAACACAATGGCATCTATGGTGTCGACCAGCTTATCGGGTGCCAGCAAATCCGTTTCACGACTACCAGGTGCGCCGCCACGTACGTCAACCGCTGCCACAAACGGTGTGTCGGCAACCAACACTGTCGCGCCACTTTTTAGCGTAGCGTCATGTGCATTACCCACGCGCAGACTTTTTACATCCGTGATCAGATTTGCAGGACCAATTTTCAAGGCGCGTAGTCTCCGGTGTGATCTGAAAAAAAGTTATATACAGCGGCCACCATCGACTTCCATCGCCACACCGGTGATCATGCTTGCTTCATCGGAACATAGAAAACAGGCAGCATTACCCAGATCTTCTGGTTGCGAAAAACGACCGATTGGAATTGTGGATAAAAACCTGGCACGTATTTCCGGGGTATCTTCACCCATAAAAGATTTCAGCAAGGGGGTTTCACCGGCAACCGGATTGAGCGCGTTCACTCGAATACCTAACGGGGCAAGTTCGACAGCCATACTTTTGGTGGCAGTGATCATCCAGCCTTTACTGGCGTTATACCAACTAAGCCGGGGCCTTGGACTAACCCCGGCAGTTGAGGCCACATTTAGAATTGCACCAGCACCATTTTTCTTCATGTGCGGGACAATATACTTTGCCGAGAGATAAACTGACTTGGCGTTTACCGCTAAAACGCGGTCAAAATCATCTTCGGTCACTTCCTCCATCGCCTGAGGTAAGTGTGTTATCCCGGCATTGTTAACCATGATATCCAGCTTGCCAAAATGATCGGTGGCAGCTTTTGCCATTGACTGCATGCTTGAACCGTTGGCAACATCAACGACCTGAGCGATGGCATTTTCACCAGCTGAAGCGGCGACCTGTGTCGCCGCATCTTCATTGATATCAGCCACCATGACTCGCGCCCCTTCGGCAATAAATTTTGCCACAATGCCAGCCCCGAAACCGGAGCCACCGCCAGTGACTATTGCTGTTTTCCCTGCCAGACGCATAAGTTAATTACTCGCGAAGTTATTGTTTA
>CAZNOB010000220.1:0-5234 GCA_964574535.1 uncultured Granulosicoccaceae bacterium
ATGTCAGCGATCAGTTCTGCCGGTTCCGGTGAAAATGTAAAACTGCTGCGCGAGAATCAGGCTCAATTTGCAATTCTGCAAGGGCTGTTCGGCCAATGGGCTGTTACCGGTACTGGTAAAGTGGCTGCAGACGGCGAGCAGAAAAACATGCGATCTATTACCATGTTGTGGCAAAACGTTGAGCAAATGCTGGTTGCCAGTGAGTTAGCAGAGACGGGTACGATTGATGATCTAAAAGGAATGGCCGGCAAGCCGTTTTCTATTGGTAAAAAGAACTCGGGTACAGAGGGTTCAGGGCAAACGGTTCTAGGTAATCTGGGCATCGATTACGAAGGTTTTAATATCGTTAATCAGGGTTACACCCCAACAGCTGAAGGTTTGCAAAACGGCACTGTTATGGGCGCTAACATGACAGGCGGACCACCAACATCGGCTGTGACACAAGCTTTCGCAGCGCTTGGAGATAAGCTCACACTGCTTGAGTTCACCGATGAGCAAATGGACCGCGCCAATGGCGATGGCTCACTGTGGACTCGCTACGTCATTGAGGCGGGTACCTACCCGGGTCTGGATAAAGACATCAATACCATTGCCCAGCCCAACTTCCTGGCCGTCAACGCTGATGTCGATGAAGAAGCGGTGTATCTGGTCACCAAAACGATCTATGAAAACCTCCCCTTCCTGACTAACATCCACAAAGCTACGAAGGCGATGGCGCTCGAAAAAGCCATTGGCGGTTTGCCTGCACCTCTGCATCCCGGAGCGGCGAAGTACTACAAAGAACAGGGCATAGAAATACCAGCCAATCTAATGGCCAAGTAGACCCTAGCTGAGGCGATTCGGCGTGACAGAATCTCTGTCACGCCGGTTGTTCTCCTACAACGTATTGATCAATGACCAATCCCGCTATCGATGAAGAACTTCAAAACAGTGATCCTGCTCCTGCTGTTGTAGACGGGCGCAATACAGAGGAAGGGCCACTCTCACGTTTTATCCTGTGGTTCGGGGCAGCTTTTGCGTTGTTCCATATCTGGGCAAACACCTTAGCGACACTCCCGGAGTTAACACTTTCCGCCATTCACTTTGCGGGTTTTGGTTTGTTGTGCGCACTGATGTTTCCAGCTTGGCGTAAGGCCCCGTTATGGATTGATATCGTTGTCGGACTGCTGGCCCTGGCCTGCGGTATCTACGTGATCTTTGCCTTCGATCTTATTTACAACCGCGCTGGTATCAGTTTTATCTGGAGTGACTGGGGCTTTTCAATTCTGGCACTCATTGTTCTGTTTGAACTCGCGCGCCGCGTGGCAGGATGGTTTATTCCATTGATGACAGTGGCGTTCCTGTCTTATATGACATGGCTCGGTCCGCTGATACCTGGCTTGTTCAAGTTTCCCGGTCTGACCTGGGAGACCACGCTATTTCGCAGTTACATTGAAGTTGCAGGTATGTTCGGGCCAATTGCCCGCATTAGTTCTACATTTGTTTTTATGTTTATTATTTTTGGCGCGTTTCTACTGCGTTCCGGTGCCGGTGACTTTGTTATTGATCTGGCACGTGCAGTGGCTGGTCGTTTGATAGGTGGCCCTGGACTCGTTGCGGTATTCGGCTCGGCACTGACAGGCACTATTACCGGTTCTGCGGTAGCGAATACCGTTTCAACGGGGTCAATTACCATACCGCTGATGAAAAAAGCGGGTTTTCCACCCAAATTTTCTGCAGGGGTAGAAGCAGCTGCCTCGACAGGTGGACAAATAATGCCGCCCATTATGGGGGCTGGTGCATTTGTCATGGCGACCTATACACAGATATCTTATCTGACTATTGTGGCCGTCTCTGTAATACCGGCGCTACTGTATTTTTTCTCGGTAGCGGTGTGGATACGCATCGAAGCTAAAAAGATGCATTTGTTATCCGTAGAAGAAAACCCGCCAACCGTTCGTGAAATAATGGCCAAAGGGGGAATATCGTTTCTTATCCCGCTGTGTACACTTATCGGTATGCTGGTCACTGGTTTTACACCCACCTATGCAGCTGCATTCGCGATTGTTGCGGTTATTGTATCCAGTTGGCTGACGCCCAATAAAATGGGACCAAAAGCGATAATTGAAGCTCTGGCACTTGGCACCCGTAATATGGTGAGTACAGCCATTTTACTGATATCTGTGGGCATAGTGGTGATGGCCGTTAGTACGACAGGAGTTGGTAATACGCTGTCGCTGGTATTGGCAGATCTTGCCGGAGGCAGTCTTTTTATTGCGTTACTGCTGGTAGCGCTCATTTCTCTGGTGCTTGGTATGGGGTTGCCCGTAACTGCGGCCTATATCGTTCTGGCAACGCTTTCTGCGCCGGCTATTCGTGAATTGATATTGAACGATTCGATCCTTGATCACCTTGTCAACGGTACCTTGCCGCAAGCTGCGCAATCGGTGTTTATGCTGGTGGATCCAGACGCTTTGACAAAACTTGCCGCACCGATGTCACTGGTTGAAGCACAAGCTTTGTATGCCATGGTTCCACGTGACTTTGCCTCAACTCTCTTCGAGCAAGCGCTTGATCCTGCACTGCTGACAACGGCGCTGCTGTCTGCACATATGATTATTTTCTGGCTCAGCCAGGACAGCAATGTGACACCTCCGGTATGTCTGGCGGCATTTGCTGCCGCTGCCATCGCCAAAACACCACCAATGGCGACCGGACTTACCGCCTGGCGTATTGCCAAGGGCCTTTACATCATTCCCGTGTTGTTTGCGTATACACCAATACTCAGCGGTGACTGGCTGCTGGCATTGCAAATCGCCCTTTTTGCTGCCATCGGCATTTATGCATTGGCGGCTGGCTTTGAAGGCTTCGCGGAACAGCCAGTAAAGATCTGGCTGCGGCCGTTTATTTTTCTGGGCGGCATCGCGCTTATCTGGCCAATGTCGGTGTTGTGGCATGTTGTCGCTGCGGCCGCCGTTCTATTGATGTTTCTAATTAACTATAAGGTGTCGGGTGAGCGGGTTTCTTCCTCACCAGTGGCTTGAAGTTTGTTGTAGCAGGATAAGAAGACGCGCTGGCCAGCGCTCCGTTGTCGCGTAGCTAAGCCGCTACTCAACCTTAAAGGTGTCGTTCGGTACTGGCGGCTCTGTTGACTGGCGATAAACTCATTCCATACTTTCATCTGTTACATTTCCACTGGTGCCCACCGAATAGCATCCTCTACAATCCGGCCTGTTTTTTATCGTTGGATGATTCTTGTTGATTATCATCATGTGGGGATCACTGGATTGTTGACGTTCGCACTGTCGGCGTTCGTTGCCAACCTGGCTGTCGCTCTAATTATGGTGACCGTTCTGATGGCGGTCGCGCCGAAGAATAAATCTTCATTGCTGCAGCGTGTGTGAATATTGTGGTTGCAGCCAATGCAGGAGGTGTTTTTCACTGTTTGGAGACGTAACCACATTAATGGTCTGGCAAAGCGGCCAACTTGAATTCCAACAGTTTTTGATGCTAAGCGGACCCGCATTGGTTAGCCGGCTTATACCAGCAATAATTGTGTGTATGGGTTTACCGGTAGCGCAGGCACAGGGTTCTGAACAGCCGGTAAAGATGTTGACGGGTGCATTTCCAATCATTGCTTTGTTTATTCTGACTCTGATGTTTACGGTATGGGTAGAAAGCGTACTGCATTTGCCAGCTGTTTTCGCAATGATGACGGGGCTTGGGCTACTCAGGATTTACGGCTACTTCCTCAAGAAAAAAGGCGTCACACACATCTGCTACCAGCTAGCCGGGTGAGAAAACTCAGTACGATATTTTCCGATCGCTTGAACGTTCAGAATGGGACACGCTGATGTTTTTATTCGGCATTAAATCCGCGGTTGGTGGTCTTGCAACTATGGGGTATTTAGCGCTGGCTTCAAATGTTATGTACGGGCAACTTGGACCAACAAGTGCCAACGTATTTGTAGGACTGTTGTCCGCTGTGGTTGAAAACGTACCAGTGATGTATAGCGTGCTGTCAATGTCACCACAAATGGACTGGTCTCAGTGGTTGTTAGTCACTCTGACAGCAGGTATTGGCGGATCGTTATTGTCTATCGGGTCTGTAGCGGTTGTTGCTGTAATGGGGCAGGCACGGGGAATCTACACGTTTGTCGCACATCTGAAGTGGACCTGGGCTATTGCGTTGGGTTACGTAGCATCTATTGCTATGCACTTCTGGGTCAACGGTGGGAGGTTTGTGGAGTAGTCGCTACCTGGACGTTTGGGTACCGTGGTTTCGCCATGGCGAAAGCGTTCTTAAGATTGTTTGATGCAGAGTATTGATTCTGTTGTCTCGAAAATGATCGACAAGAACGCGTCGTCACGGTGCGTTCTTACTATCAAAAGCTTTTGCCGCACGGCTGGCCCGACCAGGCAACATGAGTAACAGGCCAGGTCAGGCGACAGGCTCTTTTTTGCAATAGAGCCCGCGCTTCGAAGCTGCTTCTTTAGCTATGGGCTTGTCGCGTTTGAGCACACCGGGCAACACCATTGGGCGAACACTGGATTGATCGCCCAATTCAGTTTTCAGCAAGCCAGTACTATCTACTATACAAGCAGTAGGTGCATTCCGACGCAGATGTTCCGGGTAGTCAGTATGCAGGCTTGCAGTAAGTGCGTATAGTCATGAGATGTTGTTGCTGCCCTATTTTTTACCCTGGTAACACAACATTCGGACAGGAATTAACAAGAGATTACAGGCTCTTAGTTCACGTTCAGCGACGTTGTGCTCAAATTGTGCATAGTTCTAACTTCGTGGACCGATGTTGTTGCTGATACGTTCATTTCGTCGCTGGTTGCAGTACAAAATACCTATAGGTTATTCATGAATTTTAGTTTTATTATTGTTACGTTTTGTATTGTTTTGCTAAGTGCGTGTGACTCGGGTGTCAGCCTACCCTGTGGGGAGGATTGTGATGCAGTCCCGGAACTCAACGGTGCGGCTCCGGTAGACACTGAGAACGGCGATAACACCGATGACGCCGACAATATCGAAGACACGGACAATACCGACGACACGGACAACACCGAAGACACGGACAGCACCGAAGACGCGGACAACACCGAAGACACGGACAGCACTGAAGACACGGACAACACCGAAGACACGGACAACACCGAAGACACGGACAACACCGAAGACACGGACAACACCGAAGACACGGACAACACCGAAGACACGGACAACACCGAAGACACGGACAACACCG
>CAZNOB010000220.1:5334-8390 GCA_964574535.1 uncultured Granulosicoccaceae bacterium
CGGATCGGATAACAATGCCATTGTTCCGGAAGCTGCAACCGGTCTTGTACTAAATCATCGTAGCGGGCAGACATTCCTCACCTGGAACGAGGTTGAGCCTGGCGTCAGCTATCATGTCTATCGTTCTAATGTGCCGATCAACTCAAACAATATTGGATCGGCCACTCAACTAACAAACCGTTGGGGAGCACTTGATAGTGAGACGAGTGTTAATAAAAATGCAGTCTTTAGTATTCCCGCTAATTTTGTGATCGAAGATCAGGGAGCTCCCCTGTCAGATGACATCGGGTTATTTGTTCACACGACAGAAAGCTCTGGTACGGCCTACTATGCGGTGACTACAGTTATAGATGAGTCAGAAAACACCACTATTATCATTGGTCAGAATTCTGATTCGGTGCAGGAATTTGCTGGCACACCACAACCGGTATTGACGGGCGGAGGTGGCAACGGTCGTCTGTATACACATTACATGGACTATCAGAACTGGAATCCGACCCTTAACGGATATGCGTTTAACTACTATGTGGCGCGGCCCTTTAACTACAATCCATCACAGTCCTACCCATTACAGGTTGAGCTGCATGCCTTTGGCGCATTACCCGGAATTCCTGCTGAAGTTCCGTTTCAGGCGCAAAACATCCAGCTCATACCAATTGATCCCGGTGAAGGTGAGGGCACTTATCACACCTGGTGGTATGGCCACGCACGCGATCATGACTATCAGCGTGACGGAGATATACCGGCTGGTGGTGCAATAGAAAACTTTACCCAGCAGCGGGTAATGAAAGCTATACAGGAGATGATCGATAATCCGGATTTTAATATTGATAGCAACCTGATTCATGCTTACGGTAATTCAATGGGGGCATCCGGTTCAGTCAGTTTCGGGCTGCATTATCCGTCTGTATTTTCTGCCATTTATGCCAGCCAGCCAATGATGAATTATGCAACCAGTGAACGATTCAGAAGCAACTTTGATCGTTTGTTCGGCACCCAGAACGACAACCTTCCGATTGTGAATGGTGGATTGTTTTCGGAGTCAATACAGCGTTACGGTGAAGGTGGCAACCAACCCACAGGAGTGTGGGACTGGATGAATCACTTCGCACAGGTGCGGAGACGTATCGGTGACAACTTTGCATTTTTAACCATGGATTTTGGCAAGGCTGACACCACGATCGATTGGCAAACGCAAGGGCGCCCTGCGTTTGCAGCGCTCAGGGATGGTAAAGTGGCCTACACGGCAACCGCTCAAGCTGGTGTAGACCATATGTGGATGGGATTTGGCGCCGCCAATAGAAATTTGTTCGAATTTATCGAGGGGGACTGGAACTATTCAAACACGACCAGTTTTCCTGCACTTCTCAACGCGAGCGGGTCGGGTCGGATTGATCCGCCGACCTCTGGTGACGATAATTATCAGACGACCCTTGAGTGGGCGGTACCGCACTATGCGTTCGGAGAAACCATTGTTGATCAACAAAATGAGTACCGAATAACGCTGCGATCATTAACAGTCACTCAAACCGTTGATGTAACACCGCGCAACACACGACAATTCAGACCATCGCCAGGGAGTGCTTGCTTTTGGACTGCTTTGCGCGTGAGTAATGGACAGATGACAGGTTCAGGCAACCTTGTGGTCGATGCCAGTGGCTTGGCAACTGCTGTTCAAGTGCCTGTCGAAAACGGTTCCGGGACCAGACTGTCTGTCAGTTGTTCATAGGTTGTAGTATCAGGCTGTCCGGGTGCAAGGGGCGTAGCGCGATTTGCGGCTGGATTGTAAACGCAAAGCGTTCGCTGTTTCGGTATTGATCTGCCCGCTCAGTTTTGTTGCTTGGTCAGGCTTCTATTTTCTAAATACAGAGTACTGAAGCCTGTTAGTTGAGGGACAATGGCGTAATCATTGATTGGCGTCTGTCTTCCAATTTACTGCCATCTGAAAGCCGAACGGCTGACTAGTCGAAAAAGACTTTTTGTTTCCGGGCCGGGCAAGAAATAATTCTCCTCAACTCCAACCAGCCAGCAAAAGAAACAACACCAAATAAACCTGGAGTGATCAGCAGTTTAACGATCGACTACATGAGTTTTTTGCTTCGCGTAAAACGCATTCTAATTCATATCAATAGATGGATGGTGCGGATAAAAACAGACCGACAGATATGATTACGCACTTTTGGGGATGGTCCGCAGGACGGTCTGCACGGCACTCTTAGTGCGGGCGGTGTTCGCCTTTTTGACCGCAAATACTCATGGGGAGATCACAATATGAAGAAGAATCAGCTAGCGACGACCACTTTGATCGCCGCTTCACTCGGGTTTAGTGCCCCGTCGATGGGTGCTGATCCACTCAAGGTCGGTGTACTGGCGACTTTGGAAGGTACTTACACGGCACTCGGTGAGGACGGTGTCAGAGGATTAAAAACGGCACTCGCCGAACTCGGCGATAAAATGGGTGGCAGAGATATTGAGCTTTTTATCGGCCCGACAGATGCCAGCCCGGACAGTGCAGTACGCGCAGCGCGAAAAGTTGTAGAGCAGGATGGCGTAGATATCGTAATCGGGCCTTTGTCAGGTTCAGAGGGGATAGCCATACGTGATTACTCCAAAACCCAGCCTCAGGTTACTTTTTTAAATGGTGTCTCCGGTGCTCAGGAGACCACCTATGTAGATCCTTCTGAAAACTTTTTCCGTTTTAATATGGACGGTGCGCAATGGTCCGCCGGTTTGGGTGACTACATCTACAATGAAAAAGGTTACCGCACTATTGCAACTGTTGGTGAAGATTACTCTTTTGTCTACACACAGGTATTTGGTCTTGTCACCGAGTTTTGTGGTGCGGGTGGCGAAGTCACTGAGCGTTTGTGGGTACCGCTGGGTACCAAGGACTTCGGATCCATTATCGCAGCGTTACCCGATGATGTTGATGCGATATACCTCGGGCTTGGCGGCGGTGATGCAGTTAACTTTCTTAATCAGTATCAGCAGGCAGGGGGTGACGCCAATCTGATCGGAGGTACTATCATGGTTGACGGAACAGTACTTAACTCCAA
>CAZNOB010000221.1:0-8286 GCA_964574535.1 uncultured Granulosicoccaceae bacterium
ATTCATTCGCTGATCGGGGATCGGCTCCCACAGCGTTGTGGATCGTATTAATCTATTCAATGGATCATAAAATCCTGTTATCACCCGACGGGATATCCACTATATGATTAGCGGCTCTACTCGTTTGGCTGGCTCTTGTGCGGACTATATAAATGCCTATAGAAAAAATCGAAACTCTGGTGGTTGGTGGCGGGCAGGCCGGACTGGCAATGAGCGAGCATCTGGGTACTATTGGTTCAGACCATCTGGTCCTTGAGCGTGACCGTATTGCTGAGCGTTGGCGTACCGCCCGTTGGGACTCATTGATGACCAATGGCCCTGTTTGGCATGATCGATTTCCAACCAAATTGTTCTCGAATATTGCTCCGGATGACTTTGCGACCAAAGAAGAAGTCGCGCTCTATTTTGAGGAATACGCACAACAAATTAATGCACCGATCCGCTGCGGGGTAGAGGTCACCGGTGCACGAAGACTAGAGCATAATATCGGCTTTCATATTGAAACCTCACAGGGGGAAATTCAGGCGGATAATCTGGTCGTGGCAACCGGGCCATTCCAAAAGCCGATCATCCCTCCGGTGATCCCCGAAACCGCAAATACTCTGCAGATCCATTCCAACGCCTACCAAAACCCGCAGCAACTGCCAGAAGGCGCTGTGCTGGTGGTGGGGGCAGGTTCTTCAGGTACGCAGATCGCAGATGAGCTATTGCGTGCGGGCAGACAAGTGTATCTGTCGGTGGGGCCGCATGACAGACCACCGCGCCGCTATCGCGGACAGGATTTTGTCTGGTGGTTAGGCGTACTGGGTAAGTGGGATAACGAAGTTGCGGCACCGGGGAAGGAGCATGTAACGATCGCTGTTAGTGGTGCTTATGGTGGTAGAACCATCAACTTTAAAGAGCTGGGTAACGATGGCATGACCCTGGTCGGGATGACACAATCTTATGCTGACGGCGTCATTCACTTTGCACAGGATCTGGTTGAAAATGTGGCTCAGGGTGATGAAAACTACCTTGGCTTACTTGACGAGGCAGATGAATACGTTCGTGAGAATGGATTGTCGATGCCGGATGATCCGCAAGCGCGTGATATAAAGCCTGACCCCGACTGTTTAACCAGTCCCTTGAAGCAACTTCACCTTGCGGAGGCCGGTGTTAATGCAGTGATCTGGGCAACCGGTTATTCCGTTGACTACAGCTGGCTTGATGTCGATGTGACAGATCAGCAAAACAAACCAGTGCATCAACGTGGCGTGACCGCAGTACCCGGTCTGTATTTTTTGGGTTTGCCATGGCAGTCGCGCAGAGGGTCTGCCTTTATCTGGGGCGTCTGGCATGATGCGAAGTACCTGGCTGACCATATTGGAAAGCAGAAAACCTATCTGGATTACCTGGCGCAGTCGAGCACCGGGTGACTCATCGACAGTATACGCAGTGCCAGTTGTATCATTTCGACGCTTTGTTTTATTTGTCTGTGACCTCGCACTTAGACCTAAACCGTTTTATCCGCCCATTGCAGCTTCGCCGATATAGCGGGACATCCTGTGATTTGGCGGCGGGCCGAGAGAAATGCAGCACATCAAACTCTGCGGTGGATTCAGTCTGTCCATAGAGCTCGCAACCTTGTTTATTGCCGAAATGCCGGACTGTTGCCAGGTAGTTTCCGGTGTCGCTGTTTACCGGAGATCTGTTGACCTGCTTGAGTGATTTACTACCCAAAGGCGTCTTTAGCACAATGCTTCAGTTGTTTTTCGATCACCAAATAGCGATCATGAATTGATTGATGCACCTGTCACTGAAGAAATCACACAATGCCAAAAATACTGACCGAACAACAAATACAGGACTATAAGCAATACGGGTTTATCAGCCCTGTTGATGTGATGCCTGAAACCGAAGCAGAACAGTTTCGCTTAAAGCTGGAGCAGGCGGAGTTACAGTACCCGGAACACATACACGCCGAGAATCGAAACAATGCACATTTAAGTTTTCTGTTTCTCGATGAACTGGCACATCATCCGGTAGTGCTGGATGTGATGGAAGATTTACTGGGCCCTGATCTTTGCTTGTGGGCCAGTGTACTTTTTATTAAAGAGCCGGATAGCCCGCACTATGTCAGTTGGCACCAGGATGCAACCTATATGGGGATGAATAAAAATACCTATGCGACGCCCTGGATTGCGCTGAGCCCGAGTAATCTTGAAACCGGCTGCATGAGTATGATACCGGGCAGTCATCGTGAGCACATTCGCCCTCATCAGGATACTTTTGCTGAAGATAATATTCTCACTCGCGGGCAGCGAGTCAACGATATTGATGAGTCGCAAGCGGTGCACTTAACGTTAAGGCCTGGTCAAATGTCGGTACATCATTGTGAAGTGGTACATGGCTCGCAACCCAATAAAAGTGATCAACGCAGAATCGGTTTTGCGCTGCAATCTTATACGGATAATACCGTCAGACAGGAGGTGGGCCTGAATCAGTGGATGCATTGCCGTGGCAAAGAACGTTCGGATAGTGACTTGATTAAGCTCAGTCGGCCACGGGTCGATCTGGATCCGGTCAGCGTTGCAGCGCGGGAAGCGGTGAATCAAAACTATGCAGATATTTTATATCGTGGTGCAAGTCAGACCCGGTCCTATTAAGCCAGATGCCTAATTTTATAGCGCGAGCAACTTATCTTTAACAATAAACTCGGCGCAGGCTTTGCGTCAATTCCCCCCACAGCCCTTGTGATGTTTGCGGTGATCGCTATTCAGTTAGGAGCGGCCATCTCTGTGAGTCTGTTCCCGCTCCTGGGGGTGGATGGAACGGTGGCGGTACGCATTATTTTATCGGCGTTGTTGTTGCTGATATTTTCCGGTACCTCAGTCAAGGTTCATCTGCAAACTTTAATTCATCATTGGCCAATACTGATCGGATTCGGCGTCTGTATAGTCGCTATGAACCTGTTTTTCTATGAAGCGATAGATCGGATACCGCTGGGGGCTGCTGTCGCCATTGAATTTATAGGTCCACTGGGTGTGGCTGCATTCAATTCGAGGCGTGCGGCGCATTTATTGTGGGTGGCTCTGGCGGCATTTGGTGTGATGTTGTTGTCACCGTTATCGGGTGCAGCTCTTGATCCGTGGGGCATAATTTACGCGCTGATGGCAGGTACAGGCTGGGCGATATTTATCTTGCTTGCAACCAGAGTGAGTGATCGTATAAGTGGCAACGATGGTCTGGCGCTTGGCATGATGATCGCGGCGATCTTCATGTTGCCAATGGGTTTACCGGTCGTGCCAACGCTGCTCAGTACACCCTGGGTGCTTTTAGCAAGTGCGGGTGTTGCGTTGTTATCAACCACCATCCCGTTTACCTGTGAGTTCCACGCGTTAAAAACGTTGCCACCCAGAGCTTACGGTATTCTGGTCAGTATGGAACCCGTTGTCGCGGCATTGGTTGGTGCCATACTGTTGTCAGAGAGAATTGGCCTGCAAGGCCTGGTCGCTGTGTGCTGTGTAGTCATAGCAGCGATAGGAATAACACTGTCCGATCACCAGACTGGTAAAGCGTAATTTGTAAGTCGTAAGTGTTTTTAGCAACATACAATGCCGTCCAGCAAGTACGATAAATAAACGTAAAGCGTCGCTTTTTCTCTTCGCTCTTGATCTACCCGTGTTTAATCAGTTTTGAGAGTGATCGTGGAAGTAGGTCGACGCGCCAAGGATGGCTGGAAGCGCTATCCACTTCCATGATCACTCTCAAAATGCCGCAGGCACCCGAAGGGCTGAATAGCTGCAAAAAGACTTTTTGCTTCCGTTTTTGGTCTTTTCAAAAATGAAGGCCCCGGTGCGCATGTCCCACATACGCGACAGCGGTCTTGATCAAATCCCGGGGTTCGTCCTTTCTTACAACAGTTAAGCCCCTATCACCAACGGTGACACCTGGGCGCGTAAACTGGCGATGACACTCAACGCGACAATACGCCCTGTAGCCGGTTTCTCTTCTGTGGGAATTGACAGCATTTTCATTTCGAAGTCGGCAGCGCTTGCAGACACCTTGATCGTGTGTGTGTTGCGGTCTACCGTTGGGTCTGCCCAGATTTGCAGAGAAGTATTGTCTGGTCCTGGTCCGGCCAGTGCTAAAGCTGCAGCCACATTCACATTGGCCGGGAAACCTTTGGCGCCGTCGCGTGCAGACCCCTCAAAAACCAGTTTGGGTTCAGTCAGGTTGTCGATGTCTATATTGTTCTCAAGCAGGTGCGGTGCACCGGCCAGTCCGGCGGGAGGTTTGCGCGTTACCATCGTTACGCTGTTGAATTTTCCTTCACTGGCAGCTCTTACTGCGTCAAGGCCGAGCAGTGCGCCCGATGGCACTAGTATCCTTGCTCCGGTTTCCGTGGCGCGATCAACCAGGTCCCAGTGGGACAGCAATGCCCCTACACTTAACGGCATCAGCTTCTTGCCTGCCTCGATGACCGGTTCTGCGATATCCCGAAAGATGGCCGCTGGTGCGCATTCGACAATGATGTCTGCAGTGTCTGCAAGTTGTTCCGGTAAGACAATCGAGGGCGGCGTTTTAAAGCCAGAAACCCTTTCACTTGCTCTGTCTTTGTTATTTGCCGATACCGAAACGAGAGTAAGGCCCTGGATGCCATGCTCAAGTTGTTTTGCTACTTTGTATCCGATAGTCCCAAGGCTGCCGATTGCAATTTTATAACTCATGCCTAATGGATTGTATTTATCGGTATTCATAGAAAAATCCTTTGCAATGGAAGTAAAATGACAGGGGGCAGAGGGCAAAGCTTTAATAGTAGAGGTAGCGATAAAAGCTAAAAACACGCTGCATGGCCATCACGCCGGCTATCGCTTGCTGCAACATATCCATCCTCAAATGAATCACCCAGTCGCCAGATAAATTGCCCTGCACCAAAATCCATATAACTGTCAGTCACTGGAGTGATGTCGTGGCCACGTTTTTTTAAAGCCTCGGTGACTGACGCTTCCATTTGTGGTTCAAGGTCTATCGTCATGCCTTGATGTACACGCCATCTCGGCGCATCGCAGGCGGCCTGAGGGTTTTGACCGTGATCTACCATTCTGCTCACGGTTTGCATATGTCCCTGTGGTTGCATGTTGCCTCCCATGACGCCAAAACTCATTTGCGGTTGACCATCTCGCATGAGAAATCCGGGAATAATGGTATGAAACGGGCGTTTTCCAGGGGCAACGAGATTCGGGTGACTGTCATCAAGGCAAAAGCCACTGCCGCGATTCTGCAGTGACAAGCCTAACTCGGGTACCACAACGCCTGAGCCAAATCCCATATAGTTTGACTGGATGTAGGACACCATCATTCCATTGGCGTCTGCAGCTGTCAGGTATATCGTGCCGCCAGACGGTGGTTCCCCGGCATGGAAGTGTGTAGCCGTCTGTTGACTAATTTGTGCCGCACGCTGCTTCAGGTAGGCGGCATCCAGTAAGTGATCCGATGTTACCGATTGCATTGATTCGGGATCACTGACGTATCGATAAACGTCGGCGAATGCTGCTTTCATTGATTCTATCTGAAGGTGCCGAACTTCAACGCTGTCAGGGTGTAATCCGTCCAGTTCGAAATGCTGCAGAATACCCAAGGCCATTAAAGCCGCAATGCCCTGTCCATTGGGCGGTATCTCGTGAAGTTCATAGCCACGATAATGTTGTGAAATCGTGCCGCACCAATCAGCACGATGAGCCTGCATATCACTGAGGCTAAGGGCACCGCCATGTGCCTGGATATATTGGCAAAGTTGTTCAGCGATTTTGCCCTGATAAAAAACATCAGTGCCGTGTTTGGCAATTTCTCTCAGGGTGTTTGCGGCACCCGGCATGTGCATTCGTTCACCGATAGCTGGGGCTCGACCATGCGGCATAAAGACCTCGCGAAACCCGGGTTGGTTTTCCAGTATCGCTGCCTGGCTACCCCACTTGCGTTGCACTACCGGGCTTACTGCATAACCTTTCTCGGCAAGTTCGATAGCGGGTGCCAGTGAATCACCGAGAGGGAGTTTTGCGAACTTTGCGTGTAGTTCTCCCCATGCTGAAATTGCCCCGGGTACTGTGATGGTATCAACGCCGCGCTCTGGTATTGCGCTGTTGTGATGCCGTTTAAAGTAGTCTGGAGTCCATGCCGCAGGTGCTCTGCCGGATCCGTTCAAACCGTGTAGTTTTTTGCCATCCCAGACGATTGCAAATGCATCGCTGCCAAGACCGTTGGAGACTGGTTCAACCACGGTTATTGCAGCGGCGGCAGCAATTATCGCATCAATCGCATTGCCACCGCGTTGCAGTATCCCTAAGCCGGCCTGCGCTGCAAGTGGTTGCGAGGTAGCGACGATGTTACTCGCAAACACGGGTGTGCGCAGGTGCGGGTAGCCAGTGTGCCAGTCAAAATTAAGTGCTTGCATGTAATGTATTGAGGCCTTTATATACGGGCGTTCAGTATTGAAGCGACTACCGCTTGCGTGGTGATGCTATCCGGATCGGCTGTTTTAAAAGCCGACAGGGCTTCATAGATGCTTGCAGCTGAATCAAATGCTCCCGGGTGTTGACCGGCATCTGACAGTGTGGCTGCGATTTGCTGCATCTCACCGACGAAGCGCCATGCCTTGGGTGCATTTCCAAGTGCTGCATCGCGGTGTTTTTCTTCAAGCCCCGGCTGTGAAAGGTTCCATTCGTTTTTTAATGATTCACCGAGTCCGTGGTGTTCTGCCAGTGCGTAGACACTGAGCAGCAAAGCTGCAGATCCTTTGGTCCAGGCCGCGTAAGCCATTTTCATCGCAGATGCTGCATCAGTAGAATCACCGAGGTTTACTGTGTCCATTAGACTACCGGTGAAGAGTTTTGCGATAGCGTCAGCCTGGGTGCCGGACAGATAGAGTCGTGTTGTACCCTCTGTCCAGGCTGGAGGCCCGATGATCCCGCCATCGACATAAGCGACACCAGCCGCTGTCATTACTTCTGAAACTGCTTTGCACGTGATGGGAGACACAGCATTGCAGTCAACATAGGTGCCGGTGAAACCAGTCGCTGCAGTAGCTTTTGCAAGCGATATCGCTTCGGCCGGAGGACACACGGAAAAAATCACACGGCAGGATTGACCGAGTGTTTCCAGCGTGTGGCAATCTTCAAGGTTGAGATCGCTTGCGCGCCTGAGTGTCGCACTGCTGCGATTTTGGCTGGCCCAACAGACTTTGTGGCCGGCTCTCACCAGTGCATTGGCGACACTGATGCCCATCATACCCGGGTGCAGGACACCAACAATGCGTCCAGTGGACGTAGTCACTTTATTCTCCTGTCAGGATACGTTCTAAGCCGCTCTGGCTTCTGGTTCAAAGTTTTGTACTTTATTTTATGTTACTGGCAATGGTTGTTTATAGCCACCCGTGAGAATTCGCTTCGGCGTGCTGTGCGCTGTTGCGGTTGCAGGACATCCCTGCCGGGGGCCTTCATTTTTGAAGACCAAAAGCGGCATACCCTTCAGGCGGAGTCACTTTTCAACAGCCGAAAAGTAACCAAAAGTCTTTTGCGACTGTTCAGCCCTTCGGGTGCCTGCGGCATTTTGAGAGTGATCGTGCAAGCGGATAGCGCTTGCAGCCATCCATGGCTGACAGCGCTCTTTGCGCTATCCATGGCGCGTCGACCCACTTTCACGATCACTCTCAAAACTGATTAAGCGCGGGTAGATCAAGAGCGAAAAGCAAAAAGCAAAAGTAAAGAGCAAGAGCAAACGCTTTGCGTTTTTTGTCTGTTTATCGCAATTGCCGAACTGCCTTATTAGGTTGGCGAAAATATCTAAACACCAGTGATAAGACACTTATGAATTTGTTGGATGAAAGCCTGCACGGTAGAAGCCTGCTTAGCGAGAATGTGCCATGGTGAAGGTGTGTTCGCGGTAGCAGAGGTTCTGCTGATCAGGTTTCTCGATTAATTTGAATTTTGGTGTCGGGTGTCCGTTTTTAGTGAGTGTTGTAGATAAGTCGGGGAGGCTTGAAACTATTCGTGCAACGGGGTTGTCCTCCCACAGTGTTGATCAGTTGTGGTTGTTGTGAGTTGCTATTAAGGAGTGGTGTTAGCCGATCCTCGGTCAGTGAATTTACTAATTGTATAACCAGGATTGATTCGAGGTGGAGGGCCTCATTGATAAGGCGTGCTTCTAAATATTGTATCGCGACACTGTGCATTCTCATTTACACTCGGCACCATTCGGGGAGGTCGCATGACTGAAAAGCTTGCACGACCAGACATTAAGAGACAGTGC
>CAZNOB010000222.1:0-8226 GCA_964574535.1 uncultured Granulosicoccaceae bacterium
ATCCGTCTATTGCAGGATCAGTCAACACGCACGTGCGCAATGCAGGAATTTAAACGCAGAACCTGTGGCGGGGTGGGTGGCGATCAATGGGTAGCGCCGTTGTGTGACTATGATCCACCGATTGGTTTTCGCTGGCCGGAATACAGTGAAACGGTGCGTGGACGTGACTGGTGGATCCCTTCACAATGAATCAGTACAAGGTTAAGTGTTGTGTGCTGCGAGGTAGTACACTGATGCCTCAGGCTGGCGCTGGATAATAATGATGCATGCCGTTCCCATTGATGATGCCATTGCGATTGATCAACTGACTCTTGATCCGTACCCGATCTATAAAAAATTGCGGGCGCAGTCACCGGTATTACATGTGAAGTCACTTGGTCGGACTTTACTGACCCGTGCTGCTGAAACCTGCTATGTAAAAGATAACCCGCTTATATTCAGTTCCGATGACCCTAATACGCCGATGAAAAGAGCTTTTTTGGCGCATACACTGATGCGCAAAGATGGCGCGGAACATCGACAGGAAAGAATGGCGATGGCGTCAACCTTATCGCCGCGGACCGTCAAAGAGACATGGATGCCGCGATACCTGAAACATGCGGAAGCCTATGTTGGTCGCTTGCCACGCGGCGAAACGATTGATTTGTTTCAGTGGTTGTGTGGACCGATTGCCGCCAGAATACTTGCAGACATGATGGGCATGCCACAAGCCACCGATACCGAGATGCAACGCTGGTCGCAAGCCTTAATCAACGGGGCTGGTAACTTTGGCTGGCGTGAGCAACCCTTTGTTGAATCTGATCTGGCTAATGCAGAAATAGATGCGTGTCTGCATTCGAGAGTTGATCTGCTTAGGGCAGAGCCCGATAAGTCAGCGCTGTCTGTCATGATCAATGCTGATAATCCTATTGCGATGTCGCAAATTATATCGAATATCAAAATCGCGATCGGCGGCGGCATAAACGAGCCCAGAGATGCCCTGGCCACAGCGTTGTTTGGTTTGATTACTAATCGGGAACAGCTCGAGCACGTAAAAAAAGAAAATCAGTGGAAAGCTGCATTCGAAGAAGCGATCCGCTGGGTAGCCCCGATTCAGGTGAGTTCGCGTCTGGTGAAAGAGGATACCGAGTTGCGCGGATACCGGATAACGCAAGGTGAAACCGTGATGACCATTCAGGCGTCTGCCAATCACGATGAATCACTGTTCGATGAGCCAGAGAAGTTTATTTTTGATCGCCCGGCAAACCCGCATCAGGCGTTTGGAAATGGACCGCATCACTGCGCTGGCACGCATGCAGCGAGAGGTATGGTGGCGCAGATTATGTTGCCGTTGCTGTTCGATCGTTTTCCGGATATGTCACTGCCAGACCCGGACAGTGTCAAATGGAGAGGATTCGGCTTCAGAGGGCCTGTTAATCTGCCGGTCAGGCTGCAATAGCACGGTCGGTTGTTGTTCAATTTTGTGCGTTATCAGCCTGACTCTTAGTGTTGCGTAGACGAGCCTGTAAATCCGACGTAATTACCCGCCAATTGTGCGTTTGCGGTCACAGTTGACGATGCCTCGCTGGCAATCGCGATTGATCTGGTTGCTGAATTCCTATAAATTTAAGGCTAACTATAAGGTCTGACATAAGATAGAGGGCGTGTATAAAAGCTGAAAGGCGGAGCTGTCAATGCAGTAGGGGAATGTGCCGACTGAAAAAAAAGGTCAAGTATTATGACTAAATAACGGCAAATTCAATACCATAGATAGGTTTCCGACCAGGTTCGCCACCGGCAAACATTTGATTGTTTTTAAAATGAAGAAACGACCACACCAATAGTCGTTCATAAAATCGACAAATAATCAAGTGTTTATTTCACGCTAGCAACTCAGCATTTAGCACCTGCGATTGATCTGCCTTCGCTATTTCGTGCGTAGTGACCTCATTGGCTTTTGACTTTTGGCGTAAGCCAGGCGTGGTCGACCACGAATGACTTGCCCCGGCAGCATGGAGAATACCGAGTGATAAAATCAGTTCCGCCAAAGAGCGGTCTATACGATCCGGCTCAGGAAAAAGACAGTTGTGGTGTTGGTTTTGTATGCGATATCAAGGGCCGGGCCAGTAACCAGATCATTCGTGACGCTCATCAGATGAACTGCGCGATGGAGCATCGAGGTGGTGTCGGGTTTGAAGTAAATACAGGTGACGGTGCTGGTATTCTTACCGGTATTCCTCACAAGCTGTACAGCAACCAGGTAAAATCCCGTCTGAATCAAACGCTGCCAGCAGCGGGTAGCTATGGTGTAGGGATCGTTTTCCTGCCACACGATGAAATCTTACAAAAACGGTGTATTGAAATTGTCGAAGAGGAAGTCACTGCAGCAGGCCAGAAGCTGGTTGGCTGGCTTGCCCTGGATACCAATGCAGATGATGCAGATTTGGGTAAGGCAGCGCGCAGTGCTATGCCTGCTTTCAAACAAGTCTTTATCGAATCGCCTGATCTTTCCGGTGATGCACTAGAGCGAAAACTCTATTTAATTCGCAAGCAATCCACAACAAGAATACGCACTGAGCATGCTGCGGGTGATGAGTTGTTTTATGTTTGTTCCCTGTCGTCAAGGGTGGTGGTGTACAAGGGTATGGTGACACCGCATCAGTTGTTTCGCTTTTTTGCAGATCTGCAAAGCAATGACTATGAAACCCATCTGGCGATGGTGCATTCCCGTTTTAGCACCAATACGTTTCCATCCTGGGATAGAGCGCAACCCAATCGATTCATGAGTCATAACGGTGAAATTAATACTTTGCTGGGTAATGTGAATTCCATGAACTCACGTCAGGCCAGCGCGGCAAGTGAGTTGTTCGGTGATCAGATCAACAAATTATTTCCGGTGATAGAACCTGATTGCTCTGATTCCGGATCGTTTGATAACGTACTTGAATTCCTGTTAATGAACGGTCGCAAATTACAGGAATCCGTCATGATGATGATCCCTGAAGCATGGCAGAACCACGCGACCATGTCGGCAGAGAAAAAAGCTTTCTACGAGTATCAGTCCTGCTCTATGGAGCCCTGGGATGGTCCGGCTTCTATAGCTTTTACCGATGGTAACTATATCGGTGCCGTGCTTGACCGCAATGGTTTGCGTCCGTCGCGATACTACATCACTACTGATGATAAATGCATCATGGCCTCTGAAGTAGGCGTTGTAGATGTTGATCCTGCCACAGTTATTGAAAAGGGACGGCTGCAACCGGGTCGAATGTTTCTGATAGATTTTGCAGCCGGGCGTATGATTCCCGATGAAGAGTTGAAGCAGGAATTCGCTACTCGTCACCCTTACGGTGAATGGCTGTCGGAACAACGCCTTGAACTTACCGATTTGCCGGTGCAGCACCACCCGCAGCTTGACAGTGATTCTTTGGCCACAAGAATGCGTTCGTTCGGCTATACCTCTGAAACCATGCAGTTTATGTTGTTGCCTTTAATACGTGAGATGCGTGATCCATTGGGGTCAATGGGTAATGATGCATCGCTTGCGGTGATGTCTGATAAACCGCGTATGCTTTACGACTACTTTAAACAGCGTTTCGCACAAGTAACCAATCCGGCGATTGACGCTATTCGTGAAGAAGTCATTATGGCTCTCGAATGCTATATCGGGCCGGAGCGAAATTTATTGGCACCGTCAAAAGAACATGCAAATCGTTTGCGAGTTCCTCATCCAATTCTAACCAACGCAGAGCTTGCTTCGATCAAACAAATGGATCATCGAGGCTGGCGGTCGCAAACAATCGACATTACTTTTCCTGCAGACACCGGTGATGCCGGATTGAGAACAGCATTAAAACGAATTGCCAGTGAAGCAAGCCGTGCGATCAAAGAGGGTTTTAGTCTCGTCGTACTGTCTGACCGAAACGCCGATAAAGATCATTGTGCCATTAGCTCATTGCTGGCCGTTGGTACGGTACATCATCATCTGGTAGCGCAATCAGAACGATCGCAGATTGGTCTGGTGCTTGAGAGCGGTGAAGCGCGAGAAGTGCATCATCATTGTCTGCTGGTGGGTTACGGCGTTGATGCCATTAACCCATACCTGGCTTTTGAAGCACTGTGGGAAGCCAGAGCTAAGGGTCAGCTCGATAATGTGCCGCATATCAGTAACGATGCCGATATCGAAAATACCTATCGCAAAGCCATTGGCAAGGGCATGTTAAAGGTAATGGGCAAGATGGGTATCTCTACGCTGCAATCCTATAAAGGTGCACAAATCTTTGAGATTGTCGGCCTTGATCGCGAAGTAGTTGAGCTTGCCTTTGTGGGTACTGCGAGTCGGGTGTCCGGGGTCAATCTGGAGGTGCTCGCACAAGAGATGCAACGCCGTCATCAACTGGCTTATATGTCTGAGACCAGTAACGTCACTGTATTGCCTAATCCTGGTGATTTTCACTGGCGTCGACACGGTGATACCCATATGTGGGAGCCTGCGACGATTGCTAAACTGCAGGTTGCAGCACGCACTGACAACGAAGATGCCTATTGGGATTTCGCAAAGCAATCAAACCTGCAAAATACCAGAAGCGCGACGTTACGCGGCTTACTTGATTTCAATCCGGATGCCAATGGTGGTCCCATTGATATCAATGACGTTGAACCCGCGACAGAGATTGTAAAACGCTTTGCTACCGGAGCGATGAGTTTTGGCAGTATCAGTGCCGAGGCACATGAAACACTCGCCGTTGCTATGAATCGCATTGGCGGCAAGTCTAATACCGGTGAAGGTGGTGAAGATGCCGAGCGTTTTAAGCCAATGGCCAATGGCGATTCAAAGCGATCTGCTATTAAGCAGGTGGCCAGTGGTCGGTTCGGTGTCACCATTAATTATTTAAGCAATGCTGATGAACTACAGATAAAGATTATTCAGGGCGCAAAGCCGGGTGAAGGCGGCGAACTTCCCGGTGGTAAAGTGGATGACTATATCGCAAAACTGCGACACTCAACCCCCGGTGTTGGTTTGATCAGTCCACCACCTCATCATGATATATACTCAATCGAGGATATGTCGCAACTGATTCATGATTTAAAAAACGCTAACCCCCAGGCACGTATCAGTGTGAAGTTAGGGGCAGAGGTCGGGGTTGGAACTGTCGCTGCAGGAGTAGTCAAGGCAAAGGCCGATCATCTGGTGATTGCAGGTGATAGTGGTGGTACCGGTGCTTCCCCGTTAACATCAATTAAACATGCAGGAGTGCCGTGGGAACTTGGCATTGCCGAGACACACCAGACACTAGTACTCAATAATCTGCGCTCACGTGTTGTTTTGCAGACAGACGGACAAATTAAAACCGGACGCGACGTCGCGATTGCAGCGCTTTTAGGGGCTGAAGAGTTTGGTCTTGCCACAGCACCTTTGATTGCACTGGGCTGCATCATGATGCGCAAATGTCATCTGAATACCTGTCCGGTTGGCATTGCAACACAAGACCCCGTGCTGCGTAAAAAATTCAAAGGCCAGCCGGAGCATGTGACCAACTATTTGTTTATGGTGGCCAAAGAACTTCGAATGATTATGGCTGAACTCGGGTTTCGCACCCTGAATGAAATGGTGGGACGTGTTGATGCACTCAAAACTGACAGCGCTTTACAGCACTGGAAGTCAAAGGGCGTTGACCTTTCCCTGTTACTGGAACCTGCTGAACAACCGGATAATTTTCTGGGTGCCTATCATACTGATAAACAGGATCACGGGCTTGATAAAGCGCTTGATAATAGATTGATTGCGCTAGCAGCTCCTGCACTCAACAAGGGTGAAAAGGTTTATCAGGAACTGCCTATTGTTAATATCAATCGGGTGGTTGGCGGCATGTTGTCGAATCGGATTATTCGCGACGTCGGTCCCCAGATGCTTAGTGATGGCACTATCCACTTTAAATTTACCGGTAGTGCCGGCCAGAGCTTTGGCGCATGGTTGGCTAAAGGGGTTACCCTGGAAGTTGAAGGTGATGCCAATGATTTTATCGGTAAGGGACTCTCAGGTGGTCGCGTGATAGTTTATCCACCGCGTAAAAGTCTGTTTGTTGCTGAAGAGAACATTCTGGCGGGCAATGTGGTGTTGTACGGAGCGACCAGCGGTGAGTGTTACCTGCGTGGTATTGCCGCTGAACGATTCTGTGTTCGCAACAGTGGTGCGACCGCTGTGGTTGAAGGGGTCGGGGATCATGGCTGCGAATACATGACTGGCGGTCGGGTCGTGGTACTTGGACGCACCGGTCGCAACTTCGCAGCGGGTATGAGCGGCGGCGTTGCCTACGTCTATGATACTGAAGATCGCTTTGGTGAAAGATGCAATATGGATATGGTCGAGCTTGAAGCCGTGCAGGACGCCAGCGATCAGGAAGAACTAAAGCAACTGATCAGCAATCATCATGAGTTCACCGGATCGGCAGTGGCCGGGGCGATACTTAATGATTGGGACAATCGCCTGAGGCATTTCATCAAAGTAATGCCCACTGACTACAAGCGTGTGCTTGAAAGTCGCAAGGCATCTCAGGCAGCCGATCAGGCAGAACCTGCGATGGAAGTCGTGTAGTCTGCAAGCTAACCATCCAGTGTTCTGTCACCTAAATAGTGGCAGAGCATGTTAAATATAGGGAGACCCAGGTCTTATGGGGAAACCAACCGGTTTTATAGAGATAGTTCGCGATACCGCGCCGTATCGTCCTTCAGAAAGCAGACTGCGTGACTTTGGTGAAATCTACACCGATCATGATGAGTCACGCCTGCAGTCTCAGGGTGCGCGTTGTATGGATTGTGGTGTGCCGTTTTGCCAGTCAGATGACGGGTGTCCGGTACATAATCTGATTCCTGAATGGAATGACCTGGTGTATCGCAGTCAGTGGCGCGACGCATTGGATCGCCTGCATAAAACAAATAACTTTCCAGAGTTCACCGGGCGAGTTTGTCCGGCACCGTGTGAAGGTTCTTGTGTACTGGGGATAAATAGCGATCCCGTCACTATTAAAAATATTGAAATGGCTATTGTTGATCGTGGTTTTGACGAAGGATGGATCACTGCTGAGGTTCCCGCGTCTCGCACAGGTAAAACCGTTGCTGTCGTTGGCTCCGGTCCGGCCGGCCTTGCTGCTGCAGAGCAACTAAATCGCGCTGGCCACCAGGTTTGTGTTTATGAAAGGGCTGACAGAATTGGCGGGTTGCTGATGTATGGTATTCCCAATATGAAGCTTGCAAAGACAGAGGTGGTGGATCGTCGCGTCGCGTTATTGAAGCAATCAGGCATTGAGTTTCGGACGAATCAAACGATTGCTGATGGCAGCAATGGCACGGTAGACATCCGTGAGCTGAAGAAAACCAATGATGCGGTCTTACTGAGTACGGGTGCGACAGTACCGCGTGATCTCGGTATCCCTGGTCGTGAGTTAAAGGGTATTCATTTTGCGATGGACTTTCTAAAGGCGAATACCAAAAGCTGGCTTGACTCTGACCACACTGATCTCGAATATATTTCTGCTAAAGACAAAAATGTGATTGTGATCGGTGGTGGTGATACCGGTACAGACTGCATTGCCACGTCCCTTCGTCATGGCTGTAAAAGTCTGGTTAACTTTGAGCTGTTCCCACAGCCACCGGAAGGCCGCGCCGATAACAATCCCTGGCCAACCTGGCCAAAAATTTACCGCACAGACTACGGGCATGAAGAATCACATGATACATTCGGAGAAGACCCGCGAGTGTATAAAATATCGAGCACTGAATTTGTTGGATCGGAGGGCGCTGTCAGTGCAGTCCGAACGACTGAGGTCGAAATGAAAAATGGCAAGCTAGAGCCCGTCCCCGGTTCAGAAAAGGAATGGAAGGCTGATCTGGTGTTACTGGCCATGGGATTTTTGGGGCCAGAGCATGAATGTTCAGATCCATTGCAAATTGCATACGACAATCGAAGCAACTATCAGGCAGAATACGGGCAATACCAGACCACCTCTGATAATGTCTTCACGGCCGGTGATTGCAGAAGAGGGCAGTCGCTTGTGGTTTGGGCGATCAATGAAGGTCGGGAAGCTGCCAGAGAAATTGACCGCCATTTGATGGGGGCAACGACCCTGCCATAGCCCGGATAATTCACGAAATCGACGGCATCTCACTTGATCTTTGATTCCACAGCAAATTTATTCTTTTGCAAATATCAATAAGTATTAGACGCAAGAAGAAAATTCACTGTGAAAA
>CAZNOB010000223.1:0-6756 GCA_964574535.1 uncultured Granulosicoccaceae bacterium
AGCTCTGACATACGTTTGCAAATCGCCAGCCCTGCACCATCAAAATCACCGTGATAATTCAGAGTGACACCTTGCACAATCAAAGACTGCACCAGCATTAAGACCGCGGCAGCAGGATTGCCCTGAGTGCAGATGATCGCTTGCTGCACACCCCTTTCCGCTGCAGCTTCAACGATACGTGGATTTTCAACCACAAGTACCGATGTGCTTTGGGGAACACACTGGATACGGTGCTGAGTCATTGCCAGCATGCTCAGATGAAGTGGCACACCGGCATTTTTTGCAGCACCACACATATCACCTAAAGGGGTGCCTTGTTGCAATGGTAATTGCCAGGTAAGTACTGGTGTGGAGACACGATCGGTGGTGATACCCGCAGCATGCCAAACGGCACGCCCTTGATGGTAATCAGTTGAACGCTCGGCAATATGCCACAGCGCCCGCCTTGCACTGCACTCAAGCGTGCTGCCATCATCCAGCGCGTGCGCTGAACCAAACAAGCTGATCGCTATATCATTGCGAGCCATCGATACGTGTTCATTATTTATATGATCAAGTAAGCGTCGCACATCTGTAATCTGCTGCACAGCAATTGCCGAATCGGCATTAGCCATTAAGCCGGACCGAAATAGCCAGTCCGCCCATTCATGCTGCCATGACGCGGTTGCCAGACCAGCCGCTGTTTCATTGTCTTCCTTCAGCCATTGTTCGATAAGATCATTAACACTGCTGCGAGCCTGTTCGCGGCGCTCCGCAGCCATCCGCTGCTGCTGGTGACTAACGCTTGCGGGCATCCCCAACCTGTCGAGCACAACGGATAGATCGCTTCCCAGATTATTGGCTATCAACGCCTGCTCAAGATCAGTTAAGTCTATTCTGGTGGTTAGCTTTTTGTTCAGCAGCGACGACAATGTGAGTGCCGCATTATCTGACAAGTGTGGCAGCGTAATAGCGCCGCGGCGCTCGGGGCCATATTTATCCAGCCTGTCTCTGACCTTTTGCCACAGAGTAACAAGGCCAGTATCTCTCAGTGATTCGGGAATTGAGTTTTGCTTACTCACTGTCTGTTTTACCAGAGTGACGCCTGGCTTGGATCAGGCAACGATTGCTCTTGATCATCATTACCCCCGTCACTCTCTGGATCATCACCGTTGTCAGAAGTTGCGGGTGAGACCGTTGAAGTCTTTACGCTATAACGCGATGCCGCAGGCAACAGTGATACGATGTCTGTGTCTGCCACCGCCAGGCGCATATCGGCCAGCAATTCCAGCGCGTCTCGCAACAGTGTTTGCGGGTGCTCTACCCGTGTCTTTGACCAATGGCGTTTGTGCTGTTCTACCACGTCAGTGAAAATACTATGCAGTTGCGGTTTGGTGGTGGTTTGTTCCGGCAGCTTTAACAGACAATCAATCACCAGCAACGCGGCATGCCCTACCGTACCGGCGGCGGGAAAATTGCGATCGCTTAGCTGTCCGCCGTGATCAATAGCGGCCACACCTTCAGCGCGTGATTCGAGCCTCAGGCCAAACATTTCATCAAGCAAGGCGACTTCATCGCCCAGACGTCGGCGCAACTGCGACCATTCTGCATCGCTCAGGTCAGTGCGGTAGAGCACTGGATTTTCAGTAAGCATGGCGCGCATCCACTGACGGGATGCAGTGCGTCGATCACTGCGGTCCAGTAACTCGGCAGCACTGTTGACACGCCCTAGCACCGGCAGTGGCAACATACCTATTCGATCAAAATCAATTTCCAGTATGGCGTCTGCCGCGTCATCCTGTTCATACTTGTCTATATGCTCGTGCAACTCTTTCACCAGGCCGTGCTTTACCATCCATTTAAGTGCCACCACCAACGCACGTCGCTCAGATGCTTCGGTACTCAGTGTAATCTCTGCATCCGTGGCCTCGCTGCGTACATCGTCGATGAGATCGCGTAAGCTGATGACTCGCGGGCCGGCAGCAACCGCAGCTAAAATCAACACCAGCAAGGTACACTCACGCTGTGACAACGCACGACCACTGCCAACCGGTGCTGGCAATACAGGGCGATGCGGCACAACGGTACTTTTATACAACCGCGCTGTAAAACTGTTCACCTGCAAGCGATAACCGAGCCGCTGGGTAAACCATCGATCAAGCGCTTGCTCATGACGGCGGATATGACCAAATAAATCTGCATGGTGTTCAGCACAGGTGAGCGGGTGCTGCAACAAATGTCGTGCTGCTTCCTGTAGTGTGTCCTGGTGTTTATCGCCCATGGTGTTGCGCGCCATCGTGATGACCATTCTTTTGGCTCGCCACCGAATAAAGATGCAACTGAGCATCAAGCAGTGTTAGTGATCCATCAGGACACTGAATGTTAACCTGCTCACCGGCTACCCGTTCGACAACACAATGTAAATCCTGATCACTGGCGCTGCGTCGTGACTGTCCCGGCTTACGCCGTGCACTTGATGCCCCCATTAGTTGTCGCAACCGCCGCAGCGCCAGCACACTTACGGTTACATTGGTGATCCTGCCCTGCTCGCCCGCCGCTGCCAGAAGCTCTGCAGCCGTGTGAGTTTGTGCATCGCGCTCTGCCTGTCGGCGCCGGCGCAGTTGCTCTCGTTCGGCTGCACGGCTTTGCACGCGGCTCACCGCACCGCGCTGTGTGCGTTCACCGCGTTCTCTTAAACTTACCGGGACATCAGCACGTGGGGCCCGTTGCCAGGGCGTAGCTGTGGCGACCGGGTCATCGGCGTCCGCGGCCAGCACTCCAAGGTGCCGAGCCGGAGTTAAACCGAAAGCCGCAGCCATTAATAGCTGTACTTGATCGTTATCTGTAGCCGCATGTACAAAACGCGCCAGCTTAATGAAGTCTCTGCGACGTGATGCGACACCTGCCCCTACTCGTGACAGGCGCGTCAGATTACCGGTCAGGGTACGCACAGCGGCAAGCGCCTGTCGGGTTAACACATCAAGCCTTGAATGACCATCAATACCGGCACCAAACCATCGCATCAGATGATTCCAGTCAGCGCGTTGCGAACCGGCAGGTGGCCGCACAGATACACTGTCAGACAGTCCTGCATCAGACACGCGCGCGGCCAGACCGGACTTTGAATGCACAACTACCTGATCAATGAAAGGTGTCAGAGTGCGCAAGCTGGCAGCGATTGGCCTCGCCATACGTTCTATCTCGACCAGTTGCTCTGATACATAGCTGACCAGAATCTCGGCAAAGAAAGTGATTTCATCGTCATCAAGATCAAACCGGCTTTGCCACTGATTAATCGATGCAAAAAACTGTGTGATTTCGGTACTAAAAGATTCATGCGGATCGAACACGGCGCGAACCGCATCGACAACAACATCGGCAGAGACCTGGTCAAGACCACGTTCAGATAGTGCAATCAGGTTTTCAAGTGCACGGTGCAGGTCACGTAGTCGACCGGCCTGTACATCGCTGACATCATCAATGCGATGCAGAATACCTTCGACAACATCATAGACCTCCTGCCCGGCACGGGTAATTAAATAGCGATGCCGGCGCTTGTAATAGTCATCGAGACTGGATGGGTTCCCCACTGAAGTGGATACCGATAAATTACCCCAGCCACGTAAGCTCTCCAGCCGATCTGCCACCACCGCTTCATTGATGTCACTATCCATTTCCCGTAGAGCGTTGATGACATCGGCGGGGGAAAATTCGCTAAAGAAAGTATCTGCAAACACTGACAGTATGACGCGGTATTCCTGCCATTCTTCACCGCCCAGATAACGAAACAACTGTCGAGCTTCATTGGTACTGTTGGCAGTTCCAGATGGGTTCAGCAATGCATCAGACGAACTATCTGATGTTGATGAGCCCTGATTTATCACAGGCGGATTGTTATCAGTTGACATGTTGCGGTTCACCGCTCGCGTCAGGTTGTTCAGCTGCCATCAGGCCGCTGCCAAACGCTTCTTCTTCAAGATCCGGCGGTGCGGCCAAATGCAAAGTGTTGCCGTCCCAGTGGCTGTGTTCCAGTAAGATGGCACCCAGTGAGGTATCGCGAACCACTTCAGTAATAGCAAGTCCGGGCACACTGGCGTGCGTGCCCCACAGCCGTTCACTGGTGGCAATGAAGTCCAGATCCAGGTCCACCAGTAAACCGAACAATGCAGCGTGGTTATCTTCAGAGACTTTGGCAAACGCATCATCAAGCAGAAGAAATCGCGGTATGGTTTCATCACCGGCATCGGTCAGTGCATCACAACTGGCTGCCACTGCAGCAAACAACGGTAAATAGGAAACCAGTTTCTTTTCCCCCTCTGATAAAGGTGTACGCCGCGATAGCCGCTTTTCTACCTCATCACCACGGCGCAACAATACCGCCATATCGTGCCAGGCGCGATACTCAAATACCTGTGCAATCAGTTGCCGATAAGGTGCATCCGGCTCAAGCCGTCTTGCTTCTTCCAGAGCACTCGCCAGTGCATCACGCAGAATGGCTTCTTCGTCTTCAGTCCGCAGGTCTGGTTGCTTGCCAAGGATCTTCACCGTGGCAGCTACGCTGTCATCGAGTTCAGGGGATTGCCGCCATCGAAGCCTGACACCGATGCCATGTGTTGAGGTAACACTGCCCAGCCGTTTATTCATCCGATCAATCAGACGCCGGGCCTGAAACATTTTTTCCGCCACTTCACGCGCGATCAAACCTTGCAATAAGTTGCGCAAAGCCTGATCCTGCTTTTCTGTCAGCAGTGCCTGTAACCGCAGCAGTTGCGTTTGCACTGCGTGCAGTGATTCAGCTAATGGCATTTGGCCCAGCGGACCATTCACCGACACACTGATTGGCAGATTGGTATCTGGCTGGTTATCTTCCGCATCCCAACCCGCCCCCAGGGTGGCACGACGTTGTCGCAATGAAGTACGAACACCATCTGCTGAGGTTGCAGCGGCACGGTCATCCACCAGGCACTGCTGTAACACGTTTGCGAGTGTCTCAAGTCCTTCGGCATCGGCATTGCTGGCAGGCAGCTCAATGGTTTTATTTTCCTGATCAGCGGTTTCGTTATTGATCACCACAGCAGCCAGTAAACCAGGCACCTGTGTGACCGTATATAAATGTTCGTAATCTGCTGTGCAGCGTTGTTCTGCAGCACGTTCAGCGGCACTGTTGTTTTCTTTGTCGTTAAACGCAATCTGCGTAAGGCGGATACTCTCTTCTGCAAGTTGCCTGGCCTCTGGTATCGCACTTTTAGCGTTATTACTCTGTAGCTGACATTCATTAATTTGCGCCACTACCTCTGCGTAAGAAGTACCCAGAGTCGCTTCCAGTGTATCAAGACGAGTCTGCTTGCCATCGTATTCCTGTTTACTGGCAGCGTGACGCTCAATTGCCTGACGTAAGTCGTCGCGGGCGAGCCGCCAGCGATCAGCCGCCGCTGTCCAGTCACGACAGGCCTGCTTCACGCTGTTCGATAAACCCTGCGCCGTTGCCACACCTGATATCAATTCACTCAGTGAACGCTCAATTGCATCGAGTCCACGATACTCTGCCGGTAACTGTAAATTACGACAGACACGATGGCACTCTACATCCGCCACACTCAGGCTTTTCTCAGCGGCGATGACTGTCTGTTCTCTGATCGCCAATCGCTCGCGGGCGCGTTGCAGTTCATCTTCATGTGCGGCGGCTTTCGCAATAGCGCTGTCTACGTGATCAAGCGTTGGTAAGTCCTTGCGAAATTTATCCAGTTCATCGGTATAACCGGCTGCCGCTGTGTAGTCTGCTTCAGATTGCTGCAATGCGGTGCGGGCTTGTTCAAGGGTGGCGGCAGCCTCGCGACGCAGAAACTCAAGCCGAGCCCGCCTTGCGCTGATACCAACATATTCAGCACTCGACTTTATATGCCGTCCGCTTAATGACCCCAGACGAAAACGACCATCCGTAGTGACAACCGACGCCGCATTGGTCGACCATTCAGTACTGATACCTTCAAGTGTTTTTTGCACCAGTTGCCGATCAATACCTGACTGTGCCGGCAGGGTTATTTGCAAGAGCTGACTTAGTGGCTGTTCAACCGGGGCCTGACTGCTGATGATCAGTTCGCCGTTCTGCAACGCTATGCCTTCGGCTTTGATTGTCGCTGTTAACAAACCACTGGCCTGCAACGCTGCTTCCAGCAATGCGCGTTGCGTGGCTGATAAGTCGTCACGAAAATCTATTAAATCAGCAAAACACTCGGTATCGCTTAGCTGCCAGTCCCACCGGGGCACCTGGGGTTCGGTCATGGCATTAAGTTCATCGAGCTCTGTCTGCGCCTGATCACAAGCGGCCCGATAATCTTTCACGCGGGATTCAAGAGCTATTGTTACCCGCTGCTGTGCATCACGAGTATCATTGATACCTTGCTCAAGTACCCGACGGATAGCCGCTAAGTCTGCGCTGGATTTAAGGGCTTCGGTATTCAGGTAAGTGGCTTCGATTCGTTCAAAACCCGGTGGCCTGCTGGCGTTAACAATTGCCGTTCTGGCGGCCTGTACCCAGGCGGTGGCAGACTCTATCCAGTCTTCACGCGCCTTGCGTAACGTCTGACGACTGGCATCGAAACGTTCGCTGTTTTCTTGCACGGATTCAAGCGCATCAGTTTGTGCAAGCCGCGCACTTTGATGTGCTGCAGTGGCGGTATCAACACGTCGCAGTTGCTCGCGAACAGTATCAAGATCAGCCTTGCGAGCTTGCGAGTCCACAGCCAGCACGGTCAGTTTTGAATTAACCCCGTCCGC
>CAZNOB010000223.1:6856-8070 GCA_964574535.1 uncultured Granulosicoccaceae bacterium
CAGCATGGCTTGCAAGCTGACAACATGGCGACGCAGATCTTCCAGCTGCTGACCTTCGGTATAAGCGGGGGATCGTTCAAGTGTCTGCACTTGCTGGCTCAGGTGCTCCACTTTGGCTTCAAGCGTAGCCAATGATTCACGCGCCTGAGTTTCAGCCTGCTGACTGTCTGTCCATTCCTGCAATGATTTTTTTAATGCACGCCGCTTGCGGCGTAAATCACTGAGCGTCTCCTGAGATTTTGCCAGCTCGCGCTGTAATTCGGTGACTGCATAATTGCGATACACCTCGACAATGGCGGCCAGTGCATCTGACGTGGTGCTTAATTCACCAACGTTACGCCGGTGTTCATCCAGATCATCAAGCGGACGTGCTGCTTCGATCAATGCGGTTTCAGATAAATTGGGTAACGCGGCCACCAGATATTGTGGTAGCTCAACGTCGACCCGATCACCAACGCGCGGGCTGCGCACCGTATTGATCAGATCGAGAAATGAATCGACAGAAGCCCCGCCATACAACCGCCGCCCGACTTCCTGTCGGTAGTCACCACGACGATCCTGCGGATAAACAACATCGGGCTGGATGACATGCCGCAATGCATCCACCGAAAGCGGGATCTGTTGTTCGAGCAGCTCAAAATCAATACCGGGTCGCCGATCCGTGACAAACCACCATGTATTGACCGTATCGGAGGCACGGTTGGCCTTAATGCCACACCCGATAGTGACATAATCAACCTCTGCTTCGGAATTCTGCTGGCGAGCAAATTCCAGCCAAAGATAACCAACAGGTTGTTTTTCGTCGCGACCAGACAGCATCCAGGATTTCAACACCCCGGTTTGCTCGCCTGCCGCATCGATACCACGGGTTTTGCCGGTCAGCAGGAACGGCAGCAACATATTCATCGCCGTAGACTTACCAGAGCCGTTAATACCACGCAACAACAGCCGCCCGTCCCGAAAGCTGAAGACTTCGTTTTCGTACTGATAAACATTAGTGATGCCGGCACGACAGAATTGCCAGCGAGACGGAAAGGTCATGGATTGGTCACGTATTGCCCGACGTTAATGTTACCACCAATACCGGATCAATTGACCTCAAGCGACAGGTATATTGTCACACCTCTGCTTACAAATTCACACGCGTCCTGAGCCGGCAGGCGCGTGTCCCATCGCGGCCACCAAACCTCAATGAAATAACAGATCAGTTCTGC
>CAZNOB010000224.1:0-8044 GCA_964574535.1 uncultured Granulosicoccaceae bacterium
GCATCGGGCTTATCGGCGCATGGATTGCGTGGTTAGTTTCATTCCCTGTGTATCCGATAACCGGTTCAGCATTTTTCGTCAGTATCATCGCCTTGACTGGCGTGCACTGCGCTGTCGCATCACCGGTGCGCGATATGGCGTTGCTGATCATCGGCATCAGCATCGGCACAGGTGTGAACGAACAAGTGACAGAGGCACTGGGGAAGTGGCCGGTGGCGTTTGCTGTACTCGCAGTAATGGTAATTTGTATACTGTTTGTGTGTCGACACCTGCTGATTCGATATTACGGTTTTACCCCACGGAGCGCGACACTGGCTGCCACACCCGGCCACCTTTCATTTGTCATTAGCTTAGGGTCGGCACTTGATATCGATGTCACACCCGTTGCAATCGTACAGGCTGTAAGAGTACTGGTACTGACGCTTACTGTCCCACTGGTAGCCGTTTTATACGGTATTGACATAGGTACTGACCTACTGCCGCGCGGCACACACATGAGTCCCATACACTTTGTCGGGTTGCTGGCTTTGTCACTGCTGTTGAGCTTCCTCTTCAAGCGAGCAGGAGTTCCGGCCGCTTTCCTGATTGCTGCGATGCTGACTTCTTCTCTCGGGCAACTCACCGACGTAACCCCGGGTACCGTGCCTGCCTATTTAGTCATCCCATGCCTGATTATTGTTGGGGTGCTAATTGGTGTTCGCTTTTCGGGCATCTCGGTCGCGCAACTTTTATCCAATATCAATGCCGGACTGGTGACCACTGCAGTCACGATTATCATCGCCTGCCTTGTCGCCGTTCCAGTCGCGCTATTTCTACAAATGCCCACCGCACATGTGCTTGTTGCATTTTCACCCGGCGGGCTTGAAACCATGGTTGCAATGGGGGCGGCACTTGGTGCCAACGCGGGCTTTGTAGCAGCTTGTCATGTCGGTCGCCTGTTTTTACTCACATTGGTGGTTCCGGTAATCACCGGTAAACCCTGACTAATTAATTAGTAGCCGGAGTGTTTCGAATTCTTTCAAAATCGCCGGAAATCAACATCGGTCAATAAATAGGATGTATTTACCAATGCGAGCAGTTATGATTTAGTCAAGGTGGAAGCACCAGCGGTCGGTAATATCACTGCTCCCGCTTGCGGTTTCTGCCATGTTGTCAACCATGTACAACGGCAGAAGTCTGATCATGGATCGCAACTGTAAAATGAATTGGAGGAAAATATGAACCTAAATCATCAGGCACCTCTACGCCCGGTTTTTCCTCGCCTTCATCAAACTTTAATATTTAGCGCATAAACTTACAGGCTTTTGATATCTATTTTCACCATCACAAGGAAACCAACATGAAAATAAACTATCGACGAATCCTACCTGCCAGTGCACTACTGGCGAGCGTCGTACCACTACTTGCGCTGGGCGTCACTTCGGCCGCTTCCGCAGAAACACTCAGGCTGCTTACCTGGGGTTCGTATGCTCCGGAGAATGTAATCAAGCTTTTCAATGAACAGCATCCCGATATCGATGTAGAAGTTACATTCTCAAACAATGAAGAAATGGTTGCCAAACTGCGTGCTACCGGTGGCGCAGGATTTGACCTTGCACAACCCAGCCACGATCGTATTTACGCAGCACAGCTCGAATACGATATCTACAAACCGATGGACCTTTCAAAAATCGACACCAGCAATATGGAAGCGAAGCTACTTGATGGAGTGAAAGAAAACACCACCATTGACGGCGCAGTCTATTCGGTACCTCATGTATGGGGCACATCGGGATTAATGGCTGATAAATCCAAAGCACCTGATCTTAAAGGCTGGGGGGACTTATGCGACCCTGCCTACAAAGGCAAAACGTCAATGCGTCTAAAACGCACAATACTTCTGGGCACTGCATTTTCCATGGGTGAAGATCCGTTCGCCGCCTACAGTGATCTCGATAAATACCAGGGTATTCTCGATAAAGTTGCCGACAAACTGATTAGCTGCAAAGAAAACATTAAGGCCTACTGGAAAGGCGGTGATGATCTTTCGGCGATGATGCTATCCGGTGAAATAGTAGGATCAGAAACATGGGATTCAACTGCTTACAAATTATTCTCCGAAAATAAAGACATCGTTTTTGTTCCGCCTGAAACAGGCGCCATTGCATGGATCGATACATTCACGCTGCCACGCAAAGGCAAGGCTGATGACGCTGCCTACAAATGGATCAATTTCGTCCTGCAGCCGGAAATCGTGAAACTGATGTCAGAAAGCACCGGCTCCATGGCTGCCGTCAAAGGTGCAAAGGATCTGTTGCCCGCCGATAAGAAAGCTGCCGTAAACGCCGCCTTCACCGATGATGACATCGCTAACCTGAAGTTCTTCGCCAACATTCCACCAGGCGTTGAAGACATGGAAGGTAAAACACTCGAGAAAATAAAAGCCGCAACTGGCGGTTAACCCTTCGGGGTGTGGACCACCACTGTCCGCACCCCGCACTTAAATAAAGTTCTATGCCATCAACAATCAGTACTCCCGATCTCGAGTGCACACAACTTAGCAAGCGCTTCGGTGCAGTCCAGGCTGTAGACGATGTCTCGTTTGAAATCCCGTCCGGTTCATTTTTCTCCATCCTTGGGCCTTCAGGCTGTGGCAAAACCACATTGATGAGAATGATCGCCGGCTTTGAGTCCCCCGACTCCGGTGACATTAAGATCAAAGGGAAATCCGTGCTGGAAACCCCGCCAAATAAACGCAATGTGAAAATGGTGTTTCAGCATCTTGCCTTGTTTCCCATGATGAATGTCTATGAGAACATCGCCTACGGTCTACGCTGCCATTCAGTACCAAAACAACAGATCAAACAGAAAGTTGCTGATGTACTGGAACGTATTGCTCTTCCCGATGTAGCGAAACGTGAGATACACCAATTATCAGGCGGCCAAAAGCAACGAATTGCTATCGCCCGTTGTATGGCGCTGGACCCGGATGTGTTACTTCTGGATGAACCGCTGGGTGCTCTGGATCTGAAGTTGCGAGAAGCGATGAAGATCGAACTGAAACTTCTGCAACATAAATTCAATACCACGTTTGTATACATCACACACGATCAATCAGAAGCGTTAGTCATGTCAGATAACGTCGCAGTAATGAACCATGGACGCTTTGAGCAAATTGGTACACCGCAATCCCTTTACCATCAGCCCGCGAGCGCTTTTGTCGCAGGATTCGTGGGTGACTCGAATCAGTGGTCAGGTGAGGTAAAATCCGTTGATGAGCACTATTTATCCTTACAAACCGAAGACGGATTAACACTTACAGCGATCCGCAATGCCCCCTTGCAGCAGAACTCAGCCGCGACAGCATTTGTCCGACCCGAGTTTATCTCGGTAAACTCTGGCGAGTCGATACCCGCGCAATCTGATGGACCGTTGAATCGAATGTCGGGGCAGATAGACAGCTTACTTTTCAACGGCGCAAATAGCCGTGTGCTGGTACGCAGCAACTCTCAGGAGTTGATTGAGGCGGATGTCGTCCTTACCGGCGGCCTTAATGATCCCAAACCGGGTGACAACGTTCAGCTGGTCTGGCCCGCAGCGCAAACCTTGTGCTTTTAAGGCACTTTCGTCAATGAACAGCGATACAAAACGCCTGGGCCTGTTCCTTCTTTTTACGCCATTTGTAATGTGGATAGCGCTGCTGATCATCATTCCGCATATTGGAATGTTCATTCTTTCCCTGAAGGAAAAGGTTGCACCACGCGTCTACGAGTACGGACTAGATAATTATATTAATTTTGCCTCTGAACCTATCTACTGGAACACATTGCTTAGAACAGGGGTAATGTCTCTGCTGGTGACATTTATCGCACTGCTGATTGGTTTTCCGGTGGCTTACTATATTGCTAAAATCGCCGGTAAAAGATCCAGGGGCGCGCTGTTTTTACTTTGTCTGATCCCGCTTTGGGTAAGCGATCTAATCCGCGCTTTCGGGTGGATACTACTGCTGCGGGAAACCGGTGTTATTTCAAAATCGCTGCAGAGTCTTGGACTGATCGATACCCCGATCGAATTTCTCTACAATGATGCAACCGTTGTAATGGGGCTAGTCTACACCGTAGTGTTATTCATGATCGTACCATTAGTCTCAACGCTTGATGGCATGGACAACGAAATGGTGGAAGCCGGCTATAACCTGGGTGGCAATACCATTACCGTGCTACGGCGTATTATCGTTCCGTACGCCATGCCAGGTATTGTATCGGGCTGCATCGTGGTGTTCATGCTAACGGCGGGTAGTTACCTGACACCGATACTACTGGGCGGTAAAAATTCCAGCTGGTTTACCGAACAAATATACGATCAATTTATTAGCCGCTATAACTGGGAATCCGGGGCAGCATTCGGATTTGTATTACTCACTTTCACTTCAATTGTTGTGTGGCTGGGACTGAAGCTCTCTGGGCAGACACTGTCCAGTACGGTAGCAAGGAGCTAACATGAGCACTGGAAATACCTCCCTGATGTTAACCGGCTACCGTGTTTTTCTCTTTGCATTCTTTCTTTTTCTGGCAGCACCACTGATATCCGCTGCACTATTCGCTTTTAATGACTCGATCTTCCCCACCCTGCCCTGGCGTGGATTCACACTTGACTGGTTCTTCAACGATACGGATCCCAAACTGGGTCTTTTTCACGATCGCAGGTTGCTCCGTGGTCTCTACTACTCATTTATCATAGCGACTGCGGTGGCTATGCTGTCCGTGTTCATTGGCACTTGCAACGCCTTCCTTTTTGTTCGCTGTTCTTTCCCGGCTAAAAACTTCTTCTATATATTGATGGTCCTGCCGCTGATTATTCCGGGGGTTATATTAGGAATATCAATCCTGGTTATGGCCAGCAATATCGCTAACGGACTTGAAAAAGGATTTGATCTGGAACTGGAATTTCTGCGTCCCGGTATTGTGCTGGTCGTATTGGGGCAACTCTCGTTTGTCACCACCATTACCTCCCTGGTGATTACCGCCAGACTGAAAAAGTTTGACTATACGATGGAAGAAGCGGCCCACAATCTTGGCGCATCAAAGCCCAGAGTATTGCGCACAATAATTCTGCCGTTCCTCAGGCCTGCGCTGATCGCAGCCGGTATTGTTGCGTTTCTCGTTTCTTTCGAGAATTTTAATACCACTTTGTTTCTGGTCGGCTCCGAAGCCCCACTGACAATAACCATGTATGATCGAATGGTTAAAGTGGGATCAACTCCAGTGCTAAATGCCGTGTCTTTTTTACTGATACTAGGTTCAGCACTGCTTGCGGTAATCTCTATCGTTGTACAAAAAGAACCGCGTGAGTCATAACATTAATCCTGGTGTTGCATCAGTATTCACTGACAACCCTGTCCCGACCATCGCCCTTAGCCACAAACAGTTGCTTGTCCGCCTGTTCAATGAGGGTTTCTAAACAGTCAGGGGACCTGGCACTTGCCAGCCCGGCACTGACTGAAATTGTCAGCCCTTGCTTTAGAGTCGACCAATTGTAAGAGTGAACTGCATCCCTTAACCTGCCTAATGCGCTAACCGCATTTTTCTGCAGTGTATCAGGCATGATAATAACAAACTCGTCTCCGCCGTAGCGAACCAACAGATCACTAGTGCGCATGCTCCGTCGTAAAATTTTTGCTAATTGACACAAGACTTCATCACCTACTGCATGCCCAAAGCGATCATTCACCTGCTTAAACAAATCCACATCGACGACAGCGATCGACAGCGGGTGATTTCGCTCTGCCGCCGAAGCAACTAAGTCAGACTTGATTGCGTTTAGATACCGACGATTGAACAGACCCGTCAGACTATCGGTTTCGCTGCGCTTTTTCGCCTTATCCCGTGCCTCACTAATTCGTACCACGCGCCGCTGGAGTTCTTTGTTGTGAGATTTCAGCCGTGTGTATTCGGCTTCCAGCACCTCGATACGCTGAGCCACTTGCTGCGCATAGCTTCGATCATCGATTTCAATCGAGAACACCTCCATCTTAAGTCTGTAAAAGGCTTTATGGTGTTTCAGCGCAGATTGATAATCGCCAGTTTGTTCATAAAAATCGGCTGCCAACTCATGCAGTTTTGTGGCGTGAATTTTATCATCGGTTTCATCGACTACAGCGGTTGCACGCAGAAGTACATCCCTGGCCTCCGGCATTCTTCCGGATGTCAGGTACAGTTCGAGCAATTGCAGCAATATATGGTAATCCGGTAACCGGTGTTCGTTCGCAAAGGCCAATGCCTTAAAACACAACCGCTCGGATTCAGCAGTGTCATCTGCCAGAGCTGCAAGACTGGCCAGCACCGGCAGCGCATAGTGGCAAATACGCGGAACATTCATGGCTTGACCAATTTCATAGGCCAATTTCGCTTGTGCCGAGGCCAGCTCTAAATCATTTTGCTTTATTGAACACTGAGCATGATTCACTTGCAGAAACCCGAATAGATATTCATCTCTGCTGACATATCCGCCAGCTTTTTCGTAGTTTTTACTGGCACGCTTGATATCGCCAATAGCTAGGTAGTGGTGTGCCAAATTATGGTGGGCCAGAAAAAGCTCCTCACGCTTTTCCGAAGACTCGATGCGTTCTGCAAATTTTATTTGCAGACAATAGTGCCGATAGGCGCTGACGAGGTCTCCGAGTGAATGGAAACCGATCGCCAGCCTTCCATACAATCGAGACAACCATAGCGGATCGTCACCGCCCCCTAACACTTCCAGGGCCCGCATAGCACTCTCAAGAGTTTTTCTGAAGGAGAACAGGCGGCTGTGATGAAAACTCTTCAGCACCTCGACCCTCGCGGCTGCCTCCTCGGAAACGATTGGAGATTTTTCGATAAGACTGATCATCGACAGTGATTGCTCGGGGTCTACCTCACGGACTTCCCAGGCACTAACGATTAAATTTTCAGTTGCACATTCCATGTATAGATTTCGGTTTTCTCTGATCAATGGAGAAACTCAGGTTCGTCAGGAGTTCCGCGGTACCACGCACAAGTTTGACGCCAATAAGAGTCAGGAATTCGCTAACATTGAAAAACACTGTGACCGGACTACTGTTTTTAACATTCCGTCACAATCTCGACTACTATTTTTGAGACAACGGTATCAACCTGGCAGCTCAGTTCTTACGGGATCCGGACTGAACCTGATTACTATTTTTCAAGCATGTTTTCAAAGACACCAGGCAAAGGAACTAAAGATTCAAACTAAAATTTTCACTTGCCACAACGATACCGTTGATTTGCAATTCAACACGATGCCTACCCGCATACAACGCTCTTATAGTAGTCAATCGCATAGGGTGTTTTTTAATTATCTCAGCAGACTCTCCCGCAGCCAGCTTGAGTGTTTTCCACTTGAAAACCTTGGCACGCTTACTACCCTGCTTTCCCTGATAATAAACAATATAATCGACCAACAACGATTGCGGTCTCGCAGATGTATTTTTCAGTGCAAGCTGCAGAGCAATTGATTCTCCAATTTTTATTTTCGTCGGCGAAATCCTCAGCTCCGCAGTGATCTTTTCAGGTTTATTAAAGCCAATCAAAGCGAGGGCGCCGGCATCACCAGCCTTAATCATCCCTCGCAGCGCATGTCTGATGACCCATTCAGTACTGCTACTGTTATTTTTGCTCCACCGCTTACACAGCGCTAAAACCGCACCGGGATGATCCTTGCTTAGATCATTCAGACTGTTCGCCACAGAACGTCTGACATATAACTCATCATCGTCCTTTAGCGCTTCGAGTATCGGCCAGACCGGTGAGGGATCTTCAATCAAAGAGACAAGCTTTTTCCCCCAAGGAAGCCGCGTGCGTGTTCCTTCCGAGCACCAGCGTCGGACATGCGGGCTGGGATGGTCAATATTTAGTGACAAAAATTTAAAAGTAGCCTCAGCCTGGTGTTCAACAAATGGCCGAATCGCAAACTCTGCACTAAAGCGCTGTGTAAGCTCGACCATTGCATGCATGGATTCGTCAAAGTGAGATTGGCCGTGATTCGCGATATATTGCCCCACCGGCCA
>CAZNOB010000225.1:0-5471 GCA_964574535.1 uncultured Granulosicoccaceae bacterium
CTCCAGCACCACCTCCTCCGGCGAGTGTTGAGAAAGTGGTTCTCAGTGGTCGGGCATTGTTCCCATATGATTCTGCGCAGCTAACTGCACAGGGTGACAATGAGATGAATGGGCTGATTTCAAAACTGCAGTCTTACCAGGACATCGAACTAGTTGATATCGTCGGTCATGCGGATAGCCGTGGTTCGGACGAGTATAATCAGGGGTTGTCAGAGCGTCGCGCTGAAACTGTAAAAGCGAAACTTGAGGGTTCTTTCCCGCAGGTGCCAATTACAGCTTCTGGTCTGGGTGAAACTGCACCAATTGCCAGCAATGATACTGAAGATGGGCGTCGACTAAACCGTCGCGTTGAAATTCGGGTTGAAGCAATTAACTAGTCAGTAGAGCTTGTACATGTAAGTAAAAATGGCGACTTCGGTCGCCATTTTTTTTTGGTGGCTACATTTCTCCGCGTTCTGCGAGTGAAACCTGATAACCATCGCCAACAATTATATGATCAAGCACCCTGACCTCGATCAGCGCAAGTGCTTTGGTTAGTCGTTGTGTGATGTCTATATCCGCTCTGCTTGGTTCTGCCACACCCGACGGATGGTTGTGTGCAAAAATTACTGCCGCCGAATTAGTCTGCAAGGCAGCTTTCACTACTTCTCTGGGATAGACCGAAGCACTGTCTATTGTTCCGTTGAACATCTGTTTGTAGCAGATAAGGCGGTGACGGTTATCTAAAAACAAACAGGCAAATACTTCGTGCTCAAGCGAGCGCATGTTCAGCGCGATCACACTTTTTACTGCATCTGGTGACTCGAGGAATTGCTGCTCTTTCGCGCGGCTTGTTTCGAAACGTTTGGCCATCTCCAGTACCGCTGCGAGCTGTGTAAACTTGGCAGGCCCCAATCCTTTTGTTTGGCAGAACATATTACAGTCAGCTGACAACAGTGGTACAAGTCCGCCATGACTATCGATGATATCGTGCGCTAACTCCACTGCAGAACGACCTTTGATGCCGGTTCTGAGGAATATAGCCAACAGTTCTGCGTCGGTCAGTGTGGAGGGGCCCTGAGACAGAAGCTTTTCTCTGGGGCGTTCACTACGGGGTAAATCTTGTATTGCCATACGGTCTAGTATTGTCTTTTTCTATAAGCGATTGTTGAATTGATTCACACAATCGGCATTGCAGTGTTTGCGTCCTGTTAAGTAAAAACGCCCGCCACTATCTGAATTTAAATAGAAAGCATATACAATCCACCAACGCGACAAAGGGTGTAAACAGAAATTCTATGAAAGTACTTCTGGGGGTAACCGGGGGAATAGCCGCTTATAAATCTCCTGAGCTGGTGCGTCGATTAGCGGATCATGGTGTAGAAATACAGGTGGTGATGACCGCATCCGCGCTGGAATTTGTAAAACCACTGGTTTTTCAAGCGGTCAGCGGTAATGCAGTTCATTTGGATTTACTTGACGAACAGGCAGAGGCCGGCATGGGGCATATAGAATTAGCCCGCTGGGCTGATCTGGTTTTAATCGCCCCCGCCACCGCTAACACGATGGCCAAAATGGCAGCCGGACTGGCAGACGATTTACTCACTACCGTTTGTCTGGCTACACAGTCGAAACTTGCAATAGCACCGGCCATGAACAGCGTTATGTGGGAGCATCCGGCAACCAGAGAAAACACAAGAGTTTTGCGTGAGCGAGGGGTAGAAATACTCGGCCCAGGGGTTGGTTCTCAGGCGTGTGGGGAAACAGGCGCTGGTCGTATGCTGGATCCTTTGGAGATCGTTGAAGATGTACTGGCGCTGCAAAATCAAACCGGGTTGGGTAAGTCAGGTTTTATTTCTGACGCATCCAGGGCGGTTGGGTCACTTAGCGGGGTAAACGTGCTAATTACCGCCGGGCCCACCCGGGAAGACATCGACCCGGTACGTTTTATCAGTAATCACAGTAGCGGGAAGATGGGCTTTGCTCTTTCAAGGGCGGCAAAAGACGCGGGTGCAAACGTTACGCTGATTGCAGGGCCGGTGCGTCTTGATACCCCGGAACAGATTGATCGGGTAAATGTTATTAGTGCACGGCAAATGCAAGCAGCTGTCATGGAGCGGGCGGCGGCGAATGATATTTTCATTTCGGTAGCTGCGGTTGCTGATTATCGAATAAAAAAACAGCACAGCAGTAAAATTAAAAAAACCGACGACGACCTGACCCTGACTCTGGTCCGCAATCCGGATATATTATCTGCAGTGGCTGCACTTGCAAATAAACCATTCTGTGTAGGGTTTGCCGCGGAGACTGAGCAGCTTGAAAAGTATGCGCGCGGTAAGCTGCAAAAGAAAAACCTTGACATGATTATTGGCAATCTGGTCGGTGGCACTGAAACAGGGTTTAATAGCGAAAAAAATGCAGTTGAAGTGTACTGGGCTGACGGTAAGGAATCATTCCCGATTCAGCCGAAAGAAAATCTGGCGAAAAAGTTGATCGAATTATTATCAATTCAGTATTTGGGTTCCGGCAATGATAAATAACCTGGTGATTCTTTAAATGGCGCACATACAGTTAAAAGTATTGGATTCGAGGCTTGGTGAGAGCATCGGTTTGCCTGAGCATGCCACTGAGGGTTCTGCCGGTATGGATCTTCGTGCGTGCGTAGATGACACTCTGGTGTTGGCGCCAGGTGCGGTTGAACTCATACCCACAGGGTTAGCAATGTATATAGCTGATCCAGGGCTTGCTGGAATGATTTTACCGCGTTCCGGACTGGGCCATAAGCATGGAATTGTACTAGGAAATCTAGTCGGTCTGATTGACGCTGATTATCAGGGACAGCTGTTTGTATCGTGTTGGAATCGTTCAGAGCAGAGTTATTCAATACAACCCGGAGAACGTATTGCGCAACTGGTCATTGTGCCGGTGGTGCGCGCGCAATTTGATGTAGTGAGTGAATTTGAGGCCAGTAATCGTGCAAGCGGTGGCTTTGGATCAACGGGCAAATAAAAGGTTGTCTGGTAACCTCTTTTAGCTGCAGGCAGTGCCAAAATACCTTAAAGGCGGTGTGTTAAAATCTAACATAATGTTTCATCAAGTTATTGTTCTGGCATAGTAAAATGGCTGGCGGGCTTTATGCATCAAGAATAAAAATTTCCTTCAAATCCAGACAAATGTATAGCCAGAGGTAGTACATGAATATAGACGCTTCGATCTTTCGTGCGTACGACATCCGCGGCGTCGTTGCGGATGCACTGACACCAGCTGCGGTTGAGCAAATCGGCCGGGCCTTTGGCTCAGAGAGTCTCGCACGAGGCCAAAATACAGTGACACTCGCGCGTGACGGTCGCTTATCCGGACCAGATCTAATCAGTGCATTGGCACGCGGTATCCAAAGTACTGGCTGTGACGTGATAAATATTGGCATGGTCCCGACGCCAGTGCTGTATTTTTCTACCTATCACCTTGAGACCGGTACCGGCATCATGGTGACGGGCAGCCATAATCCACCCGAGTATAATGGTCTAAAAATGATGATCGGCGGGGATACCTTGTTTGGTGAAGGTATTCAGCTGTTGTATCAGCGATTGGTCAACAACGATCTGGCGAGTGGTGACGGCAGCTATTCCGAAAAAGATATCCTTGATGCCTACCTTGAGCGCATTATTGGTGATGTTAAACTCTCGCGAAAAATGCGTATTGCCACCGACTGTGGCAATGGTGTAGCGGGCGTTTGTGCAGCGGCGTTGTTCCGGAAGCTGGGTTGCGAAGTGCATGAGCTCTTCTCTGAAGTGGACGGTAACTTTCCGAACCACCATCCGGATCCTGCCAAAGTGGAAAACCTGCAAGATATTTCTGCGCTGGTAGAGAGCGAAAAACTGGAGCTGGGTTTGGCTTTCGATGGCGATGGTGACCGGGTAGGTGTGATCGATGATCTAGGTCAGATTATCTGGCCTGACCGTCAGATGATCCTTTACTCGAAGGATATTCTTGACCGCAACCCAGGTGCGAAGATTATTTATGATGTGAAATGTTCGCGTCTCCTGCCCGCTGCCATATCGGATGCTGGTGGCGAGCCAGAAATGTGGAAGACTGGTCACTCTTTCGTCAAGGCGCGTATAAAAGAAACTGGTGCTGCATTAGGCGGTGAAATGAGTGGGCATATTTTCTTTAAGGAGCGCTGGTACGGATTTGATGATGCTCTTTATTCGGCTGCTCGCTTGCTTGAAATTGTTTCTCGTGACCCACGAAAAGTCAGCGAGATTTTTGGCGAGATTCCAGATAGTGTGAACACACCTGAGCTGGGTATTAAATTTGCCGAAGGTGAGCATCACAAGTTCATGCAGGCATTTGTAGATAAAGCAGATTTTGGTGGTGCAAAGCTGACAACGATTGACGGCTTGCGTGCTGACTTTGAAAAGGGCTGGGGGCTGGTGAGAGCGTCCAATACAACACCATCTCTTGTAATTCGCTTCGAAGCTGATTCACAATCAGACCTTGAAGAAATACAATCGAAGTTTCGCAGCTCAATGCTGGCCATTGATGCTGAACTGGATCTACCGTTCTAAAATAACCTCCATGATGTTCTGTCGCGGGGGCTTTCAACCCCTGGAGCAACCCGCTTGGACAGAGCCACTGCACACAATATAGCCAATGTACTGAACGAAGCGCTGCCCTACATTCAGCGCTTTGCAGGTAAGACCATTGTCGTAAAATTCGGCGGCAATGCGATGATTGACGAAAACCTTAAAAAGTGCTTTGCACGCAATATTGCGTTAATGAACCAGGTCGGTATCCACACTGTGGTTGTGCATGGTGGCGGACCGCAGATTGGTCAGCTACTAAATCAGCTGGGTAAAGAAAGCCGATTTGTTCAGGGGATGCGTGTGACTGATTCTGAAACCATGGACGTGGTTGAGATGGTACTAGGCGCGCAGGTAAACAAGAGTATCGTCACCTTGCTGAGCCAGGTTGGTGGCCGTGCTGTCGGTTTAACTGGCAAGGACGGGGGGCTTCTGCGTGCACGTCCGCTGTTACTTGAACCGTCAGACAGCGAAGCAGCCGATCTTGGTCAGGTTGGCGAAGTGGAATCAGTGAATGTAGATATTCTGCAAACCCTTAAACAGGGAGGCTTTATACCCGTTATTGCACCCGTAGGGATTGGTGCTGATGGACGCAGCTACAATATCAACGCAGATCTTGTCGCCAGTGCCGTCGCTTCAGTATTGGGTGCCGAGAAGTTACTGCTACTCACCGATACTGTGGGGATACTGGATGCGGATGGTCAATTGTTGACCGGGCTAAGCCCAGCCCAGATAGATAATCTGGTACAGGATGGCACTATCTACGGTGGAATGTTACCTAAAGTGAGGTGTGCTCTTGAGGCGATCGATAGTGGTGTTAGTTCGGCCACTGTCCTGGATGGTAGAGTGGAGAACTCGGTACTACTGGAGCTCTTCACGGATTCGGGTGTTGGAACCCAAATATTAAAA
>CAZNOB010000225.1:5571-8043 GCA_964574535.1 uncultured Granulosicoccaceae bacterium
CTTCTAAGCACAGCGACTCTATCTGATTGAAGTGCATTGCTTGGTTTAAGTCCGCGAGTCACTCGGTTGGTAATCTTATCTTCTATCAGTCCCAGTCTGGTGTTCAGAATAACCAGCTGATCATGCATTCGTGTGACTGTTCCGTCGATGTGTCCAAGTCGCTTGTCGCGTGTGCGGGTTAAATCAGCTTCTGCAGGAAATGATTTAATCAGCATTTCGTCGCGCTGATTTTTGGCTTGCTCAAGTTGTGCCTCGGCATCCAGCTTGGCCTGTTCTTCGCGACTGGGGATTCGTTGAACAGTGACGCCCTGAGCATTCAGTACCTGGGTTGATTCTTCATAATTCGCCGGAGGCGGGCGATCCTGGTAAGAAATATTGCCGTTCTCATCTACCCATTTATACCAGCGTGCATCCGCTGTCGACATCGTCATCACCAGCACAGTGGCGAACAGGCAGGTTAATGCACCGCGGTAAAAAACCTGTATCACTGAAATACCTTCATCCGGTATCGCAAGGGAGAGCGGGCGAGAGGAGGCTTCAGCGCCGGGAATATACTTTGAATTGAACTGATGTTTGCTCACATGACTGTCCGCTGGTTAAGCCAGTTAAAAAACTCTGCCGTATACAACGACTTGATTAGCTACCCTGTTTATAGCGGGAGTTTCGGCAGATAATTGAGAGATACACTGTGAAATAGTGTTTGTTTTTATTTTGTAATTTTTCTCCCCGGGTCGGATAAGGGAGAGTGGCGAATAATCAATGGTTTGTCGTCACCCTCTCATCCGGCGGGGGTCCGCCGATTTTGTCTCACTCGCGTTGAAGATCTGTGCGACTATCGGGCCACGGTCATCAATTTGTGAATAACATGAGAATTATTACTCTAAATTGTAATGGTGTTCGGTCGGCGGCCAAAAAAGGTTTCTATGACTGGATGGTAAAACAAAAGGCTGATGTGGTTTGCCTGCAGGAAACCAAGGCACAGGAACATCAACTTGACGACGCTGTATTCTCGCCGGCCGGTTATCAGCGATATTTTCATGATGCGGAAAAAAAAGGTTATAGCGGCACTGCACTTTATTGCCGGGTGCCGCCGAAGAAAGTAGTGCGTGGAATAGGTGACGTAGACATTGATCGTGAGGGACGTTATCTGGAGGCAACTTTCGGTAATATGTCCGTCGTTTCTCTATACATGCCATCGGGCTCCTCCGGCGATGAACGACAGGCTTTCAAAATACGCATGATGGATATCGTCATGCCTCATTTGTTAAAACTAAAAAAAAGACGCCGTCCGTATATTTTGTGTGGAGACTGGAATATTGCTCATCATGAATGTGACATTCGAAATTGGCGTGGCAACAAAAAGAATTCGGGTTTTTTGCCAGAAGAACGCGAATGGCTCACCGAGTTGTTTGATAAACATAAGTATGTTGATGCGTTTCGTTGTCTGCCACAGGAAGAACATGAATATACCTGGTGGTCAAATCGGGGCCAGGCGTGGGCCAATAATACTGGTTGGCGCATTGATTATCAGATTTGCACACCTGATTTGAGAGACAAGGTTAAAAGCACATCGGTATATAGAGAGCAGCGTTTCTCGGATCACGCACCTCTGACTATTGACTATGACTACGAGTTGAAAGTTGATTAGGAACATTCTGTCCTGTCGATCAGGCAATCTGCGGTTAGGCGAAAGTCGAGTGTATAATCTGCGGTAGCAAATCGAAGCAGCTGAAGGTTGGAAAATATGGCCACTACGACCACTGATAAGGCAGATTTTTCAGTCTATTTTGACCGTCGTATGATTCGCATACTTCTGCTGGGTATTATCAGTGGTTTCCCCTGGGTATTGATTGGTACCGCCTTAACACTTTGGCTCAAAGAAGATGGACTCAGTAGAAGTACCATTGGATGGGCCGGGCTAATTTTTGGGGTTTATGCGCTGAATTGGTTGTGGGCACCGCTGGTAGACCGGATCAGAATACCATATATCACTGAGCGCATAGGACACCGTAAAAGCTGGATTTTAACCATGCAGCTGATCATTGTGATCGGACTGGTGTTGTGGAGTTTAATTAATCCGGTGGACAATCTTAAGGCAGTCATTTTTATTGGATTGATTGTCGCTATATCCAGTGCAACGCAGGATATATCGATTGATGCACTACGAATTGAGCAGATTGGTGAGCACGAGTCTGCGGCAATGGCAGCGGGAGCGGCGGTTGCTGTAGTGGGTTGGTGGACCGGCTACAAACTGGGCGGCTTAATCGCCCTGGTATCAGCCGACACACTTCAGGCTTTAGGTTACACAAACTATTGGCAACTTACGTTTATTCTACTGTGCGTGCTGATTGTCGCCTGTAACCTGGCGTTGACCTTTATCCCGGAAGATCCCTGGTCTGTACGCCAGAACACGCAAATGTTAGATCAGCAGAAACTGGAGTCTGTGGTTGGGGCGTCGGGGCCGCTTAGCTG
>CAZNOB010000226.1:0-8034 GCA_964574535.1 uncultured Granulosicoccaceae bacterium
GCACTGATCTACATCAGTGCCGACTGGCTTACTACATTGTCAAATGACTCGATTTTCTAACAATTTTTGGAGCGGGCGTCCTGATTATTTGAGCTCAATCGGAAACTGTTCTACGGTGACCGCCATGAATTTCTCCAGTTCGGGTTTTTCCAGCCAATGGATAGCACCGCTCGGTAAAACGGGTCGAGACTTGTCGGTACAAATCTTAACTAACGAAAACTTTTCGAACAAAGACTGCAAACCGGAGGATGCAGATATTAATAGCTCTGTCCCCTGCATTGACTGAACTGTGTTGAGTAGTGTATTGACTTTCAATGTGTAGTCGCGAGTATTGGGTTTGGCGGATTCGTCGTAAAGGCCGAACTCAAATTTATGGTTAACCCAGGAGTAAGCTGCCAGATCAGAGTCATTGATATTCTGACGCCTGGCAAGCGGGTGCCTGGCATCCCCGTATATGGAGAATCCTTCAGCGGTTAACTTGGTAAAGTTGAGAGAAAAAAATGCTTCCATGGAAGGGTCTATTATTCCGAAAACTAAATCGTATGTACCGTTCCGCAAGCCATCAAGCCGCTTTGCGTGATCAACAATTTCAATATCTATCAGGTAGTTTGGCTCCTCAAGCAAAAACTTCCGTACAATGGAAGGCAAATGCACATAGCCCCAGAGGTCACCCGCAGCGATATGCAATAGCTGCTTGCTCCGACCCTTGAGGCATGCTATTTCCTCGGTTGCCCGATCGTACTGATTCTGGATTTCCCGCGATCTGGCGTAGAGTATTTTTCCGTACTCTGTGAGGGTTACCCCCTCACCATGCCGATCAAAGAGCGGCACACCCTTACGGATTTCAAGGTTTTTTATTGCCCGTGATAGCGTTGGCTGCGAAATATTGAGGCGAGCCGCAGCGCGCGAGATCGACCCACAATCGGCGACGGTCATGAATTGACGAAGTGTTTTCAACTCTATTCCGGTATATAGCAAATTTGTATAGGGTATAAAAAATTGGTCTTTGCGTGAAGAAGAAAATTACTACAGTATTAGAACTCGGCACGCTGCGTCCGTAACAGCAGAGGGCAGAACAAGGCCTTAGCACCAGAAATTTAAATTTGGATCTGCATGTGTGTTACGCGATATTGCCGTTGGGGTATCGACTGATCGCATCCAGCGATCACCACTACCAGGAGGAAAGTTCTATGAAAAATTTATTAGGAGTTGCGCTACTCTCACTATTGCCATTCACAGCAAGCCATGCTGTGGATTGGAAAAAATACGACGGTCAAGAAGTTAACATGATCTGTGTGACCATTACCTGGTGCTCCGCTCTTGAAAAACAATTGGATGACTTCAAAGCATTGACTGGCGTCACTGTAAATCTGGATTTGTTCGAAGAAAGCGCTGCGCATCAAAAAGTACGTACTGAGCTCGCGTCGAAATCCGGTGCATATGATGTCGTTTGGGTGCAGGCAAACTGGAGTATTCCCTATGCGAAACAAGGTTGGCTAACGCCACTTCAGCCTCTGATTGACAACGCTGACATCACAGACGCAGAGATTCTTGCGTTTGATGATCTGATGCCATCATTGACGAACCTCATGCGTTTTGAAGGTGATTTGTATGGCCTGCCGTTCTTCGCCGCCACTATTATCACCTACTATCGTGCTGATCTTCTTGAACAGGCTGGTATCGACCCGGCTCAGCTCGATACTATCGAGGGCTTCTACGACGCTGTAAAGACTCTGCACAAGGACGGTATCGCCGGTGTCGCAATGCGCGGTCATCCCGATGAATCCTCATGGCACCAGACGGTCTTTATGAAAGGACTTGGCGGTGGCTATGTTGAAGATATAAAAAGTGAAAAGTACCAGCCCACTTTTAACACCCCGGAGGCCATTGAGGCGGCAGGGATGTATGCCGACATGATCGCCAATTATAGTCCCGAGGGCGCTGTCAACTTCAAATTCTCCGATGTTGTGGTCGCAATGCAGCAAGGCAATACCGCCATAATCATGGAAGGCGCACCACTGGGCGGTCGTATCAATGACCCCGAGAAATCAACAGTACGCGGAAAGCTTGGTTATGCCATGGTCCCGAAAGGACCAGGCGGCAGACATCCGGCCTTCACAGGGCACGGGGTAGCCCTGGCTGCGGATGCACCAAACCTGGAACCCGCCTGGCTGTTTCTGCAATGGGCATTAAGCAAAGATGTCACTTTAAAAATTGCGCTTGAATCAAATCATGTTGCGGTTTCAAGAGACTCGGTCTGGAAAGACCCTGCGTTCATTGAAAAGTGGAATTTACCCGGTGCCGGTGGCGACTTTCTGCAGTCGTTTCAAGACAGTCTGAATGCAGCAGACCCGGACTATCGACCACGCATCTCTGGCTGGGGTGAGATCAACCGCGCTTATGGAGAAGCACTTCAGACGATTATGCTTGGGCAAAAGAAAGCAGAAACAGCAATGACCGATGTACAGAGTAAAGCCGAAGAAGTACTGAAGCGCCTCGATTACATTGAGTGACTGCGTACCGGGCTGTTCTTGTACGGGCAGCCCGGTAACCTTATAAAACAATCCCGGGTTTAACGTTAATTTTAGGAGCAATCCGACATGTTGTCGGAAAAATCGACATACAGGTTGATGTCTGCACCAGCACTCCTGTTGCTCGCAGCATTAACTGTTGTTCCCATCCTGCTGCTGTTTGTTCTGAGCTTTACTCCCTGGTCTCTATTGGTGCCGGGCTCTTTTAAATTCAGCTTCGTCAACTATGCTGAAAGAATGATCAGTGATGAGAACTTTATCCAGTCAGTTAAAGTCACTTTCTATTTCATTATTGTAAATACGTTTTTTCAAATGACACTGGGGTTTCTGATCGCATTTCTGTTGTTCAGGTATACAAAGCTCAGGATTTTACGTCCTGTTATTGTCATTCCGATGTTAGTGCCGCCTGCTGTAGTCGGGCTGATGTGGAAAATGATGCTGATCCCTGGTCTGGGAGGCATTGACTACTATCTGGGATTTCTCGGAATCCCTTCAATCGATTGGCTAAGTAATCCGGGCACCGCACTGGCGGCAGTAACAATTGCATCAGTATGGGAATGGACGCCTTTTGTGATTGTGGTACTACTTGCAGGCCTGGACAGCCTGCCCAAAGCCCCGCTGGAGTCAGCAGTTGTGGATGGTGCAAGTACGCTTGGGATCATTCTACAAATCATTATTCCTCTACTTAAACCCGTCATTCTTGTTGTATTGCTACTGCGAATCATTGAGAGTCTGGCAATTCTGCCAGTGGTGTTTATGATGACAGGTGGTGGGCCTGCGCGTGCAACAGAAGCAATCAACCTTTACGCCTACCATACCGGACTGGAATATCTCGATATCGGTTACGCAGCGTCTATTCTTGTTGCGTTTATTTTTATTTTGCTGGTTTTTTGCACACCAATTATTTTGTCTTCTCTAAAGGCAGATTACAAGTGATCGGTGTACAGGAAAAAAACCCCACAGCCCGCGCGCTGAATCTGGCGGCGTATGCAGTTATTTTTGTATTTTTACTGTTTTCGCTCTTCCCTATTCTGTGGATAGCACTGCTGTCGGTAAAAACTGAACTTCAGGCTTTTGCTGACCCTCCGGTGTTTATATTTGAGCCAACATTCGAAAACTACCATAAATTGTTCACAGAGGAGCGTTTCGGCGACTATTTGTATAACAGTATTGTTGTCGCGGTGTCGAGCTCTGTTCTTTGTCTTGTCGTAGGTATTCCAATGGCCTATGCCAGCACACGGACAAAGACTAAAGCTAATCAACGCATTCTGGTATGGGTGCTGGTCTCAAGAATGGCACCGGCGATGACCTATGTTATTCCTTATTTTATTGTTTTCTCTCAACTGAAACTCATTGATACGCACCTTGGGCTTATACTGACGTATTCAACTTTGAACTTACCGTTAGTGATCTGGCTGATGCGATCCTTCTTTATGGACGCCCCTCAGGATGTATATGACGCTGCAAAGATAGACGGTGCATCACCTGCTAAAACCTTCTTTGCCATTGCACTACCAATGGCAACGCCAGGGATTGCATCCACCGGCATAATCGCATTTGTAGTAGCCTGGAATGAATTTATTTTTGCTCTCGTACTAACGCGACGTCACGCGGTCACTGCGCAAATCGGAATTGGAAATCTGCAGAAGTACGAAGGTACAGAATGGGGGCAGATGGCTGCCGGCGCAATCATACTGATCTTACCGGCAATAGTCATTGCTATTTTCATCAGTAAGTTTTTTGTTCAGGGACTGACCAGTGGATCTACCAAAGGCTAAATGATGTCTGCCACATTACATTCCCACGTTACTCTTAATGACTCAACAATAGTGACCGAAAAATGACTATCCAGGAAAAACGACCTAACATTCTTTGGTACTGCACCGATCAGCAGCGTGCCGATACTATTCGCGGGTTTGGTAATAGTGAAATCCATACGCCAAATCTTGATCGATTCGCGCAAAATGGTGTCGGATTTAATCGAGCTTATTGTCAGTCACCCATCTGCACACCAAGTCGAGCAAGCATGCTAACCGGGCGATATCCAGCAACAACGCAGGTACATCGAAACGGTAACGCATGCTTTCCGGAATCGGAGAAACTCGTTACTCGCATCCTTGCAGATGCAGGCTACGACTGTGGCTTGATTGGAAAGCTACATCTGGCTGGTGCCGAACACACCATTGAACCACGCGCTGACGACGGCTACAGGCTATACGAATGGAGCCACCATCCTCGTCCGAATATAGAAGGTAATCGATACGCAGACTGGCTAAGAGATGAGAAAGGAAAAGACCCTGACAAGTTGTTCGAGCCTCTTAATAGTTCTTACGATGCCGGACTGGATCGTGAGCTACATCAGACGACCTGGTGTAGCGAAATGGCCATTCGGTTCATTAATGAAGAGCGTGACGCGCCATGGATGCTTAGTATTAATCCGTTTGCACCTCACCCACCGATGTTTCCGCCTCAAGAATTTCTGGACCAATACAAACCGCGTGATCTCTCTTACCCAATTTTCAGAGACAGTGACATCGGTCATCAGAAAAAATTTCGTCAAATTGACCAGCAAACCATCGATGCAACTGATCCGCGGATAACACCGGAAGAGAACGTCGATACATCAGACCCGGACCTTGGCCGCATGGGCTCGGCACCACCGGCGAGCTATGATGCGCAAGAGATGAAAGCCTGCTACTACGCAGAAATCACCCTGGTAGACGAACAGTTTGGCCGTATCATCGATCATCTGGCGGCAATCGGACAACTGGAGAACACAGTAATCCTATTTCATAGCGATCATGGTGAAATGCTCGGAGACCACGGTCTGCTGTACAAAGGTTGTCGATTCTTTGAAGGGCTGGTGCACGTCCCAATGATTGTTTCAGGACCTGGCATACAAGCTAACAGACGGAGCGACGCTCTGGTTGAACTTGTAGATATTGCACCCACACTTCTGGAAGCTGCAAAGATTGATATACCACACTACATGCAGGGTAAATCACTATTGCCATTGTTATCAGGTGAGACAGAATTGGATCACCACAAGGATCGTGTTTTCTGCGAATACCATGATGCTATGGCCGCTGGCACAGTAAATACTGAAGAGCGTGACTTCGATGCCTCACATGGAACCATGTATTTTGATGGGCGCTATAAATTATGCTTATACCACGGACACGACATTGGCGAACTCTACGATTTAAAAACCGATCCTGACGAATTCGATAACCTGTGGGATGAGCCTGCACACAAAGACTTGAAGCTAACGCTTCTGAAAAACCACATCGATGCGTTTGCCAGCACCTTGTCAGCTGGCGAAGAGCGAACGAAGGCTTATTGACCCAGGATTTGCGTATTCCGGTCAAAGTGATCAGTCATTTCGGTTTTAAGTTATCACCAAAACCTCCTAACGCTCAAGGGTCGATTGTAGCATTAAGAGTGATCAGATTGTGGCGACGGGCCGAAATTGTCCGCCGCATAGAATCCCCCTTTATTTTCATACAGTGGGCGTTGTGAAGCAACCGGTCGATGATGGCGTCAGCCAAAGTGGCGTCACCAATTGAAGTGTACCTGTTCTGGATTGGCAGCTGGATTGTGATCAGAGTTGATCGGCTACCGTGGCGGACCTCCATCAACTCAGGAACATCATGGTGTCCAGATTATTTTTTACACCCTTTCACATGAGTAAGAGTTGACAATTTCCTCATTTCTTTTCGTTAGGTAGATATCCACCCGACAGTCAAGAAATAGTCCGCCATTCAACTCCACCAGATACAAGTGTCTTGTATATGTGTCTGTAACCGTAAAAGCTGCAACCTGGTCAATACTCGTCAAAACCCGTTGTTCGTTTTCTTCAGGGATCTCGAGAGGTTTTTTGTGGTTTGAATGTTCATGGAGGTTTCTAAAAAACCGGGAGACCGTTTGGCCTTCTGTAAACTGATCTTCAACCAATGCACTTTTTTGGTCATCTTCCACGAAAAGATCTGCCATAAGGGGCGCATCTTCAGGAAACGGTCCAGTTAGCCCCTGAAAGTCATATACCTCACCGTTGATCACCCGAATCTCATAAAAAAATGTTGTTTCGGAAAAGGTGATCTGGCCAATCAGCCATCCGTTATTATTACTGATGTAGCTCTTGAGCTCATGATTCTGTCCCAGACTTCCCTTGTGGATATTCATCGAATTCGATATGGCTTCGGCTGCTTTTAGAGATTCTTCTGGTCCGAATCTTTGCCGAAACGCATTTCTTACGCCAGATTTATTGTGCTTCGCTAGTGCCTCCACAAGCCAACGCCCTTTCAACAAGGGGTCTTTTTCTCGCGCCCAACCAACCTGTGTAGTCAATAAAAACATAAGAAAAACAACCAATATTTTGCTCATCAACAACACTTCCAGTTAACATCGACATGACTAAGAAACGAGGTAACATAATATTACTAATACAACGGACCGGCATTCAATAGATAAATCCGGCATATCTCTCAGAGTAAGATGACAATAATTGGCAGTAAGCGTTTACTCAGACCCAACATAGACGGCCAGCATCAGATGTTGACTGCATCGGCTCATCAGTAAAATACTCCTTCCATGGCCACGGTGTAAACTGCTCAGTCAGATTTTTTAGATGAATTGAGATTCGTTGCGGCACACCAGTCAGATACACGCATTGATTGCTGTTGTACAACTTACACGCTGTGATCAGACTCTGGATAATGGCAACATGGTCAGCACCTAGCCTGCATTATTCATGGGCGGCTTTTGCTAGATTTGCTTTTCCAATGCTACCGAGGACTCTTCACCCATATGAATATAGGTATGTCCGTTCGCATATTGATTAAACTCGAATTTCACCCACCGGCGCCCATAAACAGCATCACTATCATCGCTACCGTTCAAGCTGAACTTATACCGAGCGGTATCTGAGTAAACCGCTCCATCAAGCTGACCGCTTAAGGCTCCGAGGACGATGCTAAGGATCGGATGGTGCCGTCACTTTGGACCTTAAAGTGATAACAAATCGGCAGCTCAGCAGAGCGAAACAAATCACTGTTCGCCCCCTGTCTTATGCGGCAGAATGGTAGGCGCAAAACCGAAATCGACCGCGTATATGGCGGCGACAATTCTTAAGTATTCAGCTCGACGTATGACGACAGAGGTGGAGGTGGAGCTGCAGCCACTTTACTTACTAACAAAGGTAAATACCATTGCCTACATAGCACATACGATCTTTGTGCTATCGCAATTACCATCACATCCACTTAAGGTAGAAAATTATAATTTACACAACAGGATAACTTTCCTGTCAATAGAACCTATTAAAGTGGGTGTCTCGTTAACAATTCTGTTCAACGGTAATATTACCCAATAAAGGGGTGTACCTGCATACTATACTCCACACTGGCACAGCCCAATATTCAATACCTACAAGGTCGGGAACAAACCCCGGCTCTTGAAGATCGTGGCAACTATAGAGAGGAACTACGGTGACTAGATTTCTTTT
>CAZNOB010000227.1:0-8022 GCA_964574535.1 uncultured Granulosicoccaceae bacterium
TTGGTTGGTGCATACTCTTTCATTGAACTGTTTAGATTAAACACATAGGCGCCTGCCTCTTCACCTACCGCAACAACAGAAGGGGTATCCTGCGCATTAGAGAACAGAATGTCTGCGCCACCGGCCAACAGTGCCTTGGCTGAGTCCTGTGCTTTGGCCGGATCAAACCATGAGTTGATCCAGATAACATCAACCGTGATTTCCGGGTCTACGCTGCGTGCACCCAGTGTGAAACCGTTAATAGTTGAAATCAGCTCGGGTATTGCAAACGCTGATACCACACCCAGCTTTTTAGTTTTGGTGAGTTCAGCAGCAGCCATGCCCATCAGATAGGCGCCTTCATAATATTTAGCAGTGAACGGTGAGAAGTTATCCGCAGTTTTATAACCGGAAGCATGCAGGAAAGTGCGCTCCGGGTTGCGTTGTGCGAGCTTCAGGCCGGCGTTCATGTAACCGAAAGAGCCGAGTAATAGAAAGTCGTGACCGTCGCCAACCATTTTGTTCATAATGCGGTCCGCATCAGGACCTTCCTGTATGTTTTCAATGGTGCTGACCGTGACATCGTCGCCATACTTTTCTTTTACTGCCGCAATACCTTCATTGAGGGCGTGAGACCAACCGACATCGGCAATGGGTGAGGGCAGTAGCACGCCGATTTCCAATGGCTCAGCCTGCGCGGATGCACCGAACAGATAGCCGGCAGCAGCGATGGCTGTAAGTACTTTTGACATTCTAATCATTAAAGGGTATCTCCTGTTGTTAGTGGATAATCTACATCTTGAAACTATAAATGTGGATACACAACGCGCTCTACATGCGCCTGTGCTTCGGTAAACATCTGGTGCTCGTCCAGCCCCGGAAACTCGCCATCACGCCAGACAACGCGACCGTTGATCATCGTCAGCTTCACCGGTGATGATATACCGACTTTCGCAATCAGGCTTTCCGGATCGTGCACCGCGCCGATGTACTCTACCTTGCGCGTGTCGAGCATAAAAAGATCGGCAGCCTGACCATCCATCAGTGAACCCAGATCAGGGCGATTCAAAAGGTCCGCACCTCCGCGTGTGGCATAGTGCAGAAAGGTTCGTGGTTCTGGAACGGCAAAGTTATGCTTTGAGGCAACCAGTGCCTGCAGCATATAGGCACTGTGTATGCAGTGCATCAGGTTGGAGTTATCGTTGGAGGCAGCACCATCGACACCCAGTCCGATGCGTACACCGGCTGCCTGCATCTGTGGTATTGGCGTGACTTCAGCACCGACAAGGTAAACCGGTTCCGGGCAGTGTGAAACTCCGGTGTTGGTCACCGCCAGGGTATTGATTTCAGAGGCATTGAGCTCCCAGCAGTGGGCAAGCCAGACATCGCGACCGACAAATCCGATCTTTTCACACCAGTCAACTGTGCGCATGCCGGTGCGTTCGCGAATGACTTCGCTTTCACCTTCACCGACATGGCTGTGCAGTAGCACCTGTTTTTCGCGTGCAAGGGCGACAGATTCAGTAAAGGTATCGAGGTATGAATTGACGGGCTGACAAGGGGCAATCGCTACCTGTTGCATACTGTAGCGAGAGGCGTCGTGAAAGTGCTCTATTAAACGCGCACAGTCAGCAATGAACTCATCGGTGGTCTCTCTCATTTCGTCGGGAATAGTGCTGCCTTCAGATTTCGGAAGCGTATTGCCACCGCGACCTGCGTGAAAGCGCATGCCGAGCTTTTCGGCAGCGTCGAACTGACGGTCGACAAGATGTCTGCCGGCATGACGCGGAAAGTTATATTGATGATCAAAGGCAGTTGTACAGCCGTGTTTGATCAGATCCCCCATTGCTGCCAGTGATGAATGATAGAAGCAGTCTTCATCGAGCCTTGAAAATAACGGATAGATACGATCGAGCCATTCAAGGACCGAGAGTTTAGTCCAGTCAAGGTGTGCATGGTTGCGTACAAAACACTGAAAAAAATGATGGTGGGTGTTGATCAGGCCCGGGTAAACAAAATGGCCACTGCCGTCTATGATAGTGGTGTTTGCAGGTAGTTCTGTGCTTGCAATGTCAGGTGAGATTTTTTCAATCACCGGCCCGTTAACCAGCAAGTCTGCATTGCGATGCACAGTGTTTTTATCATCACAGGTAACAATAGCGTCACAGGCTTTGAATAAAGTTGCGCTCATTGTGTGACCTCTGCATTCTTGCCTTGGGGATTCCGCAGTCCGTGCAATTCGAAAATACCCGGCATGGTAATAAAGCCTTGCAGGCATCGAACAGCGTGCAACCAACTGCGTATGGCCGGGTAGTCGTCGTGTTCGATCCCGGCATCGGGGCTCAATGCAGTATACGCAAAACAGGCGATATCTGCGATGGTCGCGTTGTCTCCTGTTAGCCACTGCTGACCCCTGATGCGTTGCTCACATAAGTGACTTTCAAGTTCTCTTAGTGTGAGAAATGACGCTGCTTTAACCCGTGAGACATCTATGGATTTGTTGAGCATTGAATGCTGTCGCAATTCTCCAACAGTAGCTGTCAGCCGGGAGGCAAACCCCAGCCACTGCATTGCACTGGCTGTTTGAACTTTGCTATTGCAGGGCCACCAGGTGTTATGTGAATCGTAGTGTTGCGCCAGCCATATCAGCATGGCCTGGGTCTCGGTAAAGATCGTACCATCTGCCGTCGTTAACACAGGCAGTGTGCCGGCGGGGTTCAGTTGTAGTAGTGATTCGGTTTTATGTTCCTGCCCTGGATGGAAATCGACCGAGATCGCTTCATAGCTGGCATTCAGCAGGCTTGCCATTAGTCTGATTTTGTAGCAGTTGCCCGACAGCACGTAGTTATAGAGTGTGAACGACATCAGCGACTCTCAAGCGCGCCGTAGAATGCGCCGCGTTTTTTCAGCCATCGCCGATACGAAACAGAGGTCTGGTCTGCGCGGGTAGGAATTTCTATGCCGGGGTCAATTGGCAGTTTTTTAGGCATCTGGTTTTCAAGAATGGATCGATCCTGTAGAAAGATAAGTTGTTGAAATTGTATTAGGTCTGCCATGGTGCTGGTGTCATCATACAACGCCATCCATGGCCATACATCGCATGTTTCCTCATCAATTGGCTGCACGAAAAGCGCAATCACATCCATAGCATCGGCTTTGAGCGGGCAGGTTTTGTAAAGTACCGCTACCATCGGTGCAGGCACTCGATAGATGTATTCGGTTTCGATTCCGCCTTCAGCGGATTTGGCCGCCTGTGGTTGATAAAAACGAATGTTGCTGGCTATCACTTCGTCTTTGCTCTCATCGATTTTAACGTTGTACTTATAAACTTCTGTATGAGGTTCGGCACCGAGTACATCGGTGTGCACAAAAGGAAAGTGCGCGATATCCAGAAAATTCTCTACTGCACGCAAGGGTGAGCAAGCGACGCGTACCACACCGCAGGGTACAAATCGGCGTCCGGTTTCAGTGGCCTCTGGTATATCAAACAAAGGTAGCGGATTGTCAGCCAGTGTTACCCACCAGTGATCAAAGGCAGTTTGCACCAAGAGCGTTTTATCTTCTGTAGAAACTTCCAGTTGGTCGTTACTTGTGCCCTTTAGCAACAGTTCAGTTTCCAGCAGTGTGGTTTTTCGTGTCTGTCCGATGGCAAGTTCATTGATCATTGCAATCGGATACCAGTAGTTAATTGCGTGGCCTCTGGCTGTCATGAGATTACGTTGCAACTGGTTTCTGCGTGGCGACGGACTGATTCAAGCCAGCGGGAAATGGCTATTCGATCTTCGATGGAAACTGCCTTACGAGCAAGCACATGCGCCCTGACTCTATCACGCTGTGGCTCCTGAAACGCGATCAATACGCCGTCAGGAATATCGGATGTGTTTACTGACACTATCTCCGGTGAGTCGGACAGGGTGTTTACAAGTGCCGTGGTCGTGGTATCGGTCGAGCCAGGGTAACGTGGTACCGTCGACAGTGATCGCAGTGCAGTGTTCACGTCGCACGCCAATGTCAGACTTCGAATTGGAGTGGTATCTTCTGGCAGAGATACAGGCTGTGCGGCCACTTGCGGATTTACCCAGATCAGCCCTCCCTGTTCGGCAACACTATAGATCACAGGCCGAACGGTTTTCGGCGGGGTGAGCTCGGGATGAGCCGGGATATAATGGCAATAGCCCTCACAATTGAAGTGCCACCCATGATACGCGCAAGCCAATGATTCGCCGCGCACAAATCCGTGAGAAAGGCGCATGCCGCGGTGCGGACAGCGGTTGTGCCACGCCGATATAACACCGCTGACGCTGCGCCAAACTGCGATATCGTGTTGCCCGACTATCGCTCGCATTACCTGTCTTGGTGCTAGATCATCGGACAGGCCAATAGGCTGTGAGGTCATGGGTTGTCAGGCTGTTCACTTGGGGTCGGTGGCCAGTATCTTATGAATTGCCTTCTTTGTCGATAGAACCCTTCGGGCGTTGTAACTTCGTTTCGCGTTATCGAATACACCAGCGCATCGAAATGGCCAAGGCTGCAAGCCACTTCGAATGCTTCGACCAGAACTGGCTCGCCGCTGACGGTGAGTTTTATACAAGTTGTATTTTGAAATCTGATACCACCTGCTAGATCGAGTAGTGTTGCTCGATGGATTATCCAGTCAGCCATCGAGGTGTCCGGGAATTCGCCATTGATTGTCAGCTTCAGGGTGATAATGTCAGGCATCGTTTATAGATTTTCGCTATTGCTGGTGTTGCATTGTAATTTCAGTCGATGATGAAATTAAAAGAAGTCTACCTGAACTATTTATGTAGATGTGTTGATTGGTTTTTCAGAGTTGCCGGAAAATTTCTATAAACCAATTGAAGGCACACTGTACAAACAGCACCAGTGTAATCCAGGTTGCTAGTTGAAACAGGAAAGACCGAAGCCGCGTGCAACGGAATTGTCCAGCCCCGGTGTAAATCTGTTGCGATTCAGCCCGCTGAAGCCGCGAAGCCGTGGGAGCAAATCCCCGATCAGCGATTATTGGATAGTATCGAACTGCACAAATTATCTTTCGCGGCGACACTCCAATGCCTGTCCCCGTAAATTGTCGTAAATTCGTTGGCCTTGCATTTTGCCTTTCAAAAACATAAATCTCAGCGACATATTTGACAGAAAAGGTTAAACTGCTGTCTCGTCTACAGGAGAAAAATTATGGCCGTAACTGTAATGCTTGAAGTTCAGGCGCAACCCGAAAAAGCAGCCGAATTAAAACAGGTTTTTAAGGAAATTCTGGTCGATACCCGGGCTTACGATGGCTGTATTAGCGTAGAGGTAACAGAAAACCAGGACGACGCAGCGAATTTGATACTGATCGAAAAATGGCAATCGCGCGTGCACTATGAAAAATATTTCGCCTGGCGTGTGGAATCCGGTGCAATTGACACCCTGGGCACATTCCTGGCGCAACCTCCCTCAATTCGCTATTACGACACTATTGACGCTTGAATCTAAATGCCTGGTTTGGTGATAAAACCGCAATAGACAGGCGGAACTTGAAGCCCGGTATTAAATGCAGTGCATTAGCCTCTGACGCTTCGGAATAAGCTTATTGCTGTGAGCCACTGGCAATATTCCATGTGATCTGCCGCTTACTCCAACCTGCTACCATCATGGTTGTAGGTTTAAGCTTTATTTGAATTGAGAATAACCCCCACGCAACAGACAACTGTGTTGATTTGAAAGCTCCCGGGCTGGCAGTCTTTGAGCTAACTCTCATCTGCTTAACCTGAGATGTGAAACCGCGGAACAACTCACAACAATGAATAGCTATTTATCAGTTCTACTAAGCGAGGCGAGACTTCGCTTAGTCCCTTTTTTAAACTGGATTTTTGAACTTAAGAACCCTGCTGTTTTAAGAGCTGACGTGATTGCAGGTATCACCGTTGCCTTAGTGTTAATTCCCCAATCGATGGCCTATGCGCAACTTGCGGGTTTACCACCACAAATGGGCCTGTATGCCGCATTTCTGGTGCCGATTGTAGCTGCCTTGTTTGGTTCTTCCCGGCAACTACAAAATGGACCTGTGGCGATTATATCATTGATGACGGTAGCAGCGCTTTTGCCACTGAATTTAGAGGCGACACAATATATCGCCTACGCCGCGATGATCGCAATTCTGGCTGGAGTTATGCAGATGGTACTGGGTTTTCTACGCCTGGGCGTTATGGTGGATTTCCTTTCGCATCCGGTTGTTATCGGTTTTACCAATGCCGCAGCAATCGTGATTGCCAGTACGCAGATTGGTAAGATTCTGGGGGTCAACGCTGAAACCGGAGAACACCTCTATAACACCTTATGGAATGTTGTTCTGGCCGTACCGCAAACGCATATTGCTACTCTGGCAATGGGCATTTTTTCCCTGGGATTACTGTTCGGTTTAAAAAAATACGCACCCAGGCTACCCAATATTATTCTCACGATTGTCGTTACTATTCTGGCCTCATGGGCAATCGGCTATGAAAAAATGGGTGGTGCTATTGTGGGCGAAATCAAAAGCGGCCTGCCTTCACTGGTGATACCGGTAATTGACTCTCAGCATTTTGGGTTCTTGCTGCTACCAGCCTTTATGATCGCTCTCTTAAGCTTTGTAGAGGCATTCTCAATTGCAAAAGCAGTGGCATCAAAAACTCGCCAACATCTTTCTGCTGATCAGGAAATGGTCGGTAAGGGTTTAGCCAATATCGTTGCCGGGGTAACTCAGGGTTATGCTGTTTCAGGATCTTTCTCCCGCACGGCAGTTGCTTTTGACGCGGGTGCAAAAACAGGTTTCACGGCCATCGTATCGGGAATTATTGTCGGTATTACCCTGTTGTTTTTGACGCCCTTACTCTACCATTTGCCTGTAGCAACCTTGGCAGCTGTTATCATTGTTGCAGTCATAGGGCTGTTTCACTTTGAGCCATTCAAACATGCCTGGAAGGTGAACCCGCATGATGGCTTTGTTGCATTAATTACTTTTCTGACTACCTTATATTTCGCACCGCATTTGGAATGGGGTATTCTTATAGGTGTTGTATTATCGATTGTTTTTTATCTTTATCGCACCATGCAACCACATTTTGCCGAAGTATCTTTGAACGACGAGGGCGTTTATCGCGACGCTCAGCTAAACGGATTGGAGACCAGTGAAACTGTCGCTTTTTATCGCTATGACGGAGATCTATACTTTGCTAACGCAGGCTATCTAGAGCGCAAACTACTCAATGCCGTGGCTGACAAGCCAAAACTCAAAGTCATTGTGCTGGATCTGGAAGCAGTAGATCAAATCGATGCCACAGGGGAAGAAATGCTTGGCCATATGTCTTCTCGCTTAGCTGAGGCAGGTATTGAATTCTATTTCTCTCGTGTCAAATTCAAAGTAGAAGATGCGCTCAAGCGATCGGGGCTGTATGACAAGATTGGTGCTGAGCATTTCTATGTTAAGCGTACCCGTGCGATTAAGGCAATTAAGGAAAAATACGGTGATACGGTGGATGTAAGCCACTTGATTTACCATAAGCCGGTAGAAAATTCTGATCACAATGATGATGAACAAGATGGATCAAACGGCGATAAGTTATCTTGATAATTAAATTCTTTGGGCTGTTTGCTTGATATAACGGAAGAACGACATTCACCCAGATGGACACAGCGTGAATTGGCAGCCTGCTACTTTTTGTTAGGTTTTCTTCGCTGGAGCCTCAACTACTTTATCAGCTTAAAATACCTCTGGCAGAATCCCGGAGGTTGCAAGTAATTTGTGTTACTGACTTTGCTTGCGCCATACCTGCGCTCTGACCTGCCCACGCTTGCATACTGTCTATTCGGTGCCTTTCATTGCGCCGGTGAAGTAGCCGCAATATCGCTGATTTTTCGTTGCCACCAGGAGACATCGTGCCAACTACCGTGTTTGAAACCAATCTCCTCAAATACGCCAATGGGTTTGAATCCCAATGATTTATGCAGTGCAACACTGCCCGGGTTAGGCAAAGTTATTCCGGCATAAGCATTGTGGAAATCCAT
>CAZNOB010000228.1:0-7978 GCA_964574535.1 uncultured Granulosicoccaceae bacterium
GATGGCTACACCACCATAATTGTTAGTGTTGAAGGCGTATACATCAACGATGATTTTATCAACGACGGTATGGTGGATACCGCCAAAATGCAGCCCTTAGCACGACTGGGATATATGGACTATGCGGTTGTCAATGCAGATAACATGTTCAGCCTTAACCGACCGGATGTAGCAGAAGACGGTAAAACCGCGACGCTTAAAAGCGGCCCCTGGGATGGCGTTTATCGGTAGGAGATTGCGCCCCGGCAAATGGAAAACGCGCTGAGTGCCCTCAACTCATTTTTTCGAGATTGAACTCTTGTTCAGAGCACTGTAGAAGCAAAATTGAGCCAGAAAATCGCAGCTTTATTAAGATCTTAATTCTTGCCCAGCCTCGAAGCAAAAAGTCTTTCCGCGACTAAACAGCCCTTCTAAACAGACTGGGCAAGAACTATTATCTGCTCAATATTTACCTGCCAGACCTTTGGTGTATTCAGATATCCGTGGTAAAAATGAGTTGCACTCGGCACATGCGGGTGACGTTTTCACGCGATCCAATGACCCGCTTCGCAATATCGAGCGTGGAAGTCGAACACTCATCACAAAGCACAGGCAAGCAGTGCCTCTGTCGAGTGATATACAAAAACGGCTAAGTTCAGGATCGCGGGCTACACAATATATTTTTGTCCGCCATTGCCGCTACTTTTAAGAAGCGTAACTGTAAAACAGGTTTTCATCAGTGAATCGTCGAATATTTTTTCCACTTGGCCTCTGCATATTTCTATCTGCATGCGGCTCCTCGGATAGCCCGGGTGTGGCAACCACTGAATCGGCTTGCAACGACTTTGCGGGTTTCTCGGTCTCTGCGGATGATATTGGCTTACCTACCGCAGGTGTGACGCTGGACACCACATTTCGATTTACGCCATCTGTCGCCTATTGTGAAGTTGTCGGCGAAATATTTCCGGTCGACTCCACTGCACCATCGATTAATTTCCAGATTAACCTGCCCCCGGACTGGAATGGAAACGGGTTGCAATTTGCCGGCTCCGGTGTCTTCGGCGGCGAACTATCCAGCGGTACTGGCCCGATAGGATCTTCCACCAGCACTCAAAACCCGACACCGCTGGCGCAGGGCTATGCAACATGGGGCAGTGATAGTGGACATCAATCTCCAGACGGCAGTTTTATGCTTAATGATGAGGCACTTCGCAACTTCGGCGGTGAGCACATAAAGAAAACCAATGATGTGGCAATTGCTGTAGTTAATGCCTTCTATGGTGCAACGCCGGAAAAAGTCTATATTCAAGGAGATGAGCAAGGCGGTCGTGCAGCTCTGATTGCCGCACAACGATGGCCGACAGACTATGACGGTGTCATCGCAGTGAATCCTTTAACCACTATTGTTGGCCAACACATCGCGGCAACAAATGCAGAACAGATCCTCGCACAGCCAAACATTGGACTGACAAACACAGAAACGGCATTGATCTCCAACACGATCCTTAACAGTTGCGATGGTCTGGATGGTACATTCGATGGTGTGGTGCAGAATATCAGCGCCTGCGAAGAAACCGGTGAAATCGAAGTGCTTCGTTGCAACTTCCTGGTTCTTGATCAGGAAGCCTGTCTTGTGGACACACAGGCTGACGCTGTAAACACTATAGCGGCCCCGTTTAGCACTCCTCCGTTAATTGATAACATTCTTAGCGTCTCAGGGTGGTCACTGGTCGCATCGGATCTGTCCTTGTTGTTCAATCCTGACGCGCCGTTTTTCTCTCCCTCAATAACTGCAACCCCGACCATTCGCTTTGGAATACTGCGTGACAGTTTGGCGAGTACTACAAGCTTTACTACAGCCGGGAACGAGGCTCGTATTACCGAGCTTTCAAATATTATCGATGCATCAGCGAATGTTGCCGAGTTCACAAACTCAGGTGGAAAAATACTGTTGTTGCATGAAACTATCAGTGATACCAGTGCTTTTGGTAATACTGTGAATTGGTATGAGCGCGCTCTGGCACTCCCTGAGATCCAATCAGCAAGCACATCGATTAGCTTGAATCTGGTATCGCAAGTCGACGCAGACGACCTGTTCGGCTTACTGTCGGCTCTCGATCGATGGTCAGTGACCGGGACAGCCCCCACTAACCTTGTTTCAAACAGCGTTCAGATTACCCCTTGATTCCAAGGGGCAGATATCAATAAACGATTTCTGCAAAACCGAACAACGCGAATAGCTCACGGGGCGCTCGAAACAAACCTTCAGCCAAAGCGGAAACTCCTGCATTAAGATTTCAAAATGGCACAATCACCCGCCGCTTATCGTCCCGACCGGCCGGTGTTGAGTACCCTTACAACTCCGCGTGGCCACGACCTTCGCAGAGGCCGCAAGCCGCCAGTCACACATACCATTGAAATCTCCAATCACAGAAAATCGATAGATCAGTTCCCTAATCTAAAAGCTTTTTGGTCTTCCTGAATCCAGGCTTTTCAAAAACGAAGGCCCCCGGGAGGGACAGCGAACCGCTGGCGGCCGGAATATCCTAAGGCTTTTTCGGTGTTTCGTAAGTAACTTCTTTCTGAAAAGATTCCCACTCGGTTTCGTAGCCAACGAAGCCTTTCTCATTAGGCTTCATCTGACGGGTTTTCAGATACTGTGATTCACCTTCCGGGACTACCGGACGCTCTTTAGATGGTTCGCTCATGATTTTCTCTCTTATCAGTTGAATCAGTGGTAATAATTTTTCGGAGCCGGACCACTCAAATTCATGAACCTGCTCCAACGTATTGTCATTGTGCCATCAATCATCTTCGACAAAAAATGGCGCTGTTGTCTTTACTAGACAGAGGCTCCTAACATTATACTTGTAGCGAAGAAACCAGCGCTCTCGCCTTCTGCGCCCTTTCCTTCACGCGAGTCTGATAATCCACGTAATCTGTCTCGGCAAAAAGCGCCGCGAGTTCGTCGAACTCCGCAACTGATGTCTCGGCCATATCCAGATAATCTGACTCAGCGGCCAGCGCATATAATGCTGAGGCTCGATTTGCCGTCACCATCGCCCAAACCAGAGGCAGCGCCCTTTTGTTGATAACCTTCAGAGCCTCTTCATAAACCGGAATAGACGCTTCCAGTGAACCAATATCCTCTTCGTGTTCACCGAGACCCTGCATCGCCGCTGCCAGATTATTTTGCGTAATCGCCCAGGCAATATGATTTTTGCTTTGCGTTCGCTCGCCCAGAACATTACGGAAAGCAACAACCGACTGTGCCAGTGTCCGTGCACCACGACGTTGAGTGCCGAGTAAATACAACACCACCCCGGTACTGCAAAGTCCGGCCGCCCAGTCCTCTGGCATCTTATCCCTGGGGAAAAATGTAACTGCTTCCTTAAAACTGTTAAAGGCTTGCTTCAGGATCTGTTTATCATTTTCCAACTGCCCTATCGTCTGCATCACCGTCGCTAAGTTATAAGTAGTGATTGCCCATTCCAGCGGGGTGTTTTCCTGTGTACGAATTTCCAGAGCCTGCTCATAGGAGAAGGAAGCCTGCTCCAGAAAATGAATACTTCCACTGCGCTGGCCAATAAACCCCATGACATCACCAATATTATGATGAATCGCCGACAACCTCACGGGTTCTTCTTCACGCGTGATCATCATCTGCATACCCTGAAACAACTCTATTGACTGCTGGAACACATGAGCACCACCGAGTCGCAGCTCTCTGCGATCTGCAGTATCCTGCAAGGTATCCTGAGCGTTGGCCCACTCAATCAATGAAGGTTTGTTGAGCGCCAGCTCAAACACTGTATTCTCAAATCGTTCGATTGACTGCGACAGCGCACGATAAACCGGAGACTCCGGATCGACCACATCGAGCAGCCCGCGGCCATGGTTCTGATAGCGCCACAGAAACGCCCCACCCAGGCCCGGGGTCAGGAGTGTTTCAGCATAGAGGTTTTGGGGCAAATTAAATCCCCTCGGGATTAACGAATCGGCAGGCGGATACAGGGTATAAATCAGGGTAATACATGCTTTTTGTATGGTTACTTAAGCAGGTGCTCACTGCCTTCATCGATGGGCTTTACTTTCTGCCCCGACCCCACAATTTCACTTATATCAGGTTCTTTTCCAAGTGGCCCGCCGTATTCGATTTCTTCATCAGTTGCATCACGCACTGTCAGTATCTCCAGCTTAAAGATCACTTCACGACCACACAACGGATTATTGCCATCAATCGTCACTGATTCATCATCAACTCGAGTGACCAGAAAACTCCTGGTATTGCCTTGCTCGCTTTCCATCAACACCGAAGTGCCCACCACTCGGTATTCTTCAGGCACATTTTCTATCTTATCGGTGAAGACCAGAGACTCATCCCGAGCACCAAACAACGTGTTGCAGTCGATCGGCACCTCAATGACATCCCCGGGCAGCTTTCCTTCAATCTCCTGAGTCACTGATGGCGCCAGCACTTCATTAACACCGTGCACATAGCCGATCGGAAACTCGACTTCAGTGAGCACACTTTTTGTTTTAGCATCGATCACTTTATAAGTCAGCTCCACCAACTTACCGTCCGCAACCGGATCTTCCATCGCGTTGTTATTCATACTGAGATTCCGAAATTGGCAAATTTAAGTGCTAAACAGTGCGCTGACGTTACCCTGAGACAATCACTTTCCATTAAAAAATGGAGGCACCAAAAATTTTTACCTCACCATCCTTGTCGTCTTTTTCATAACCAAGCACCAGCCGACCAAGCCATTCACCACTCTTTTTTGTACTGCGCATACGGTACAGCACGGTCACGTGTTGATTGCGACGAATCAAGCCAAGATAATCGTAGTCTGAATGCAGGCTTCGCGTCAGTTCACTTTTCGCAAACTGCTTTCCAACCTCAACTTCATTCAAGCCGAATAAAAGCTCGTAGGAGAATTTACGAATAAATTTTCCATACTCACCTTCGTTGGAATAGCGGATCAAGTCATCCCACATTGGATGGGCGACTGCGAGTATCTCGTCGTCTGACTTCTCGATAATATTCATAGGTTTTTCTGTGCGCGGCACACGATGTTTATCGGATAGCGTCTGTGAGTAACAACAGCTTGAGCGCTGGATTATGGCTCAAAAATGGCGGACCTGAATTTTTAAGGCAAGCCATAGAAACAAAAACTGCCGATAGAGTTCGGCAGCTTTTGTTGTGCACGATCAGGCGGCGTCTTCGTTCTTTCCGTCGACATCAACCAGATGATACAGAGGGGCTTTTTCCATTGTGTACTCACCGGTTTCAGGATCACGTCGAGATACAGTAAGTACGTGCCAGTTCTGATCATCAAGCTTCATATGATCTCCACGGTAGTAATAACCGGGCCAGCGAGTTTCCTTACGGAACAAAGTATGCTGAACCACAGACTCCGAAGTCAGATGACGATGCTTGATTTCCCAGGCGCGCAACAGTTCATGGATATCTTCTGCCGCCACTTTTTCCAAATCTTCCTCCAGCAACTTAAGCTTCTTCAGACCGATGTTCAGCAGCTTTTCGTTAGTCATGTAGCTAACCGTCACTCCGCCTGCATACTCATCCATCAGCTTCTGCAAACGGTCAAGCGCCTGACGCGGATTGATGTAGTGCGGGTTGACCGAACCCGCTGTAATCTCATTGCGATAGATCTTGTAAGTTTCCATCGGTTTGTAGATCTCTTCTTTGCGACGCTGAATCTGTTCGTCAGAGATTTTTATGCCTTCTGCTTTGCCGTCATCAATATACTGACAAGCAGCTTTAGCGGCGATGCGCCCCTCCGTAAATGAACCGGAAGAAAAAGCATGAGGTGTTCCGCCAACCGCATCGCCTGCACCAAACAGTCCTTCGACTGTGGTCATGCGGTTATAGCCCCAGTAGTACTCTGGCGGTGACAGATCAGAAGGACCCGAACACCATGCACCACAGCCTGTCGCATGAGAACCCATGACATAAGGTTCTGATGTGGTGAGTTCCGGGTTTTCGTATTTTGGATCGACATCAGTTGACGCCCACAGTACTGCCTGTCCAACAGTCATCCCCAGGAAGTTGTGCCAGCCAATTTCTTCGAGATGCGGATCCTGAAATGCTTCCATTGTCACCATGTGGATCGGACCGCGACCCGCGTTAACTTCCTGTATGAAGGCATGGTTGCGCAGACAGGTGGGTATCGGACGGTGCGTAAGGTGTGAGGCTTCCGGATCAAGGTACTCTTTACCCACTATTTCCTGAAGTGAACTCCACCACTTTGATTCATACTCTTCACCCAAGCCATTTTGAGTATAGGTTTTAAGGTGAAGGAAGTAGGCGCCAACCGGGCCATAACCGTCTTTAAACCGCGCCAGTACAATGCGGTTTTCCATCTGAGTCATTTTGGCACCGGCATTGATCAACAAGCCGTAGGCTGAACCGGAAGACCACGGCGCATACCAGACACGCCCTGCACCTTCACCCACTGAACGCGGCTTGAAGATGTTGGAAGCACCACCCGCTGACACAATCACAGCCTTTGATTTGAAAACGTGGTAGTTGCCGGTTCGAACATTAAACCCGACAGCACCCGCAACGCGATTTTCTTTCGCATCATCCATCAACAGGTGAGTAACACAAATACGATTGAATACTTTATCGGCAGATTTTTTTGCAGCGTCGGCCACAATCGGCTTGTAGGACTCACCATGAATCATGATCTGCCAGCGACCTTCCCGAAGGTAGTTGCCGGTTTTAGGATCACGCATGAGGGGTAAACCCCACTCTTCAAACTGGTGCACTGTTGAGTCAACATGACGCGCCATATCGAAAAGCAAATCTTCGCGAACCATACCCATCAGATCGATTCGTGCGTAGCGCACGTGATCTTCGGGGTTATTCTCTCCAAAGCGCGTGCCCATATAGCAGTTGATTGCGTAAAGGCCCTGTGCAACTGCACCAGATCGATCTATATTCGCTTTTTCAGCGATAACAATTTTTTTATCCTGTCCCCAGTACCTGGCTTCGAAAGCTGCACCAGTACCACCAAGGCCGGCGCCACAGACCAGAATATCGATATCGTCTTCGACAACGGTGTCGTACTTCATTAGTAGCTCACCCCTTGCTGCATTTTCAATCCGTTAGATTCGAGCGTGTGTATATCACCGTCATCGAAGCGAATATATTTGGGTTCGTTAAAGAGCAACTGGCTGTCGCGTTGATCTTTGCTGGGTGCTTCGACTTCGCTTAGCTTCGGTGTACCGCTGCCCCAGGGCTTGGTGGTGATAGGAGCAAGCAATTCCATATCCTTTTCACCATTGCGAAATTTAATACGCCAGGCGATCACACCCTTTTCTTCATCACGTTTCACACGTACTGAATGACCCAGCGGAGCAAAATCCGCATAGCCGCGAACGTCAATGGCCTGATGCGGGCATGCCTTCACACAGGAATAACATTCCCAGCACATGTTTGGCTCAATGTTGTAAGCGCGACGGGTGGTCTTGTCGATGTGCATGATATCTGACGGGCAAATATCAACACAGTGACCGCAACCGTCACAACGTGTCATTTTTACAAAAGTAGGCATAGCTGTATCTCCAGACCTGTGACAGTCAATTAGAAGTGACGAGGGGCTTCGCGCTTAATACCGAGGCCCATATTAGGAGGATTCGTCCCCATGTACTCGGGGATATCAGGGAATTTCGCCTGCACAGCCGGATCAGATAAATCGAAATCCCCAGGCAGGTTTTCATTCGAACCATCTGCCTGCGCAACCTTTTTCTGGAAAGCTGCAGCCGGCTTGAAAAACATATGTGCAAATTTCGACCAGTACACGCTGGCGAAGAGAAAAGTTGTGCTGACCACGAACAGGGCGAAAAACAACATCGACAGCACGCCACCAAACAGTTGCGAGAATGACCAGAGCAAACCAAAGGTCGCCATGGCAAGCAATCCAAGAATGAACAGATCGCCGCGGCCACTAAACTGATTCCACTTGACACC
>CAZNOB010000229.1:0-6447 GCA_964574535.1 uncultured Granulosicoccaceae bacterium
TCTATATGCTTCTGAACTCGAAATTTTATGCAACACCAGGGTTTAGAATGGACCTGTCAGAGTCTGTTTGTTCCGTCTTCTGCTTTCCTTCTTCTGAACGGGCTGAATAGGCGCAAAAAATTTTTACTTCATTGTTGTTCTTTTCAAAAATGAAGGCCTCTGCCAGGGATACCCTGATTGCGAGGCCTAATCAATTTGCTGTTGAATTGGCTGGGTGCTGCGATGAACAGCACTACACAATTCGAGGATTAAGGGACGTGCTGGTAGTGGCTAGCCTCTGCTTCTCTGTTGTTATCTCCAGCGTGTCACGCAAACGTTTTTGAAGGCTTCGGTCAAAGTGTCCGATGGCTGTAGTCGGTGAGCCCATAGGTGTAAAAGGAATGCGAATTTCTTCTCCGGGTTCGATTGATCTGGCACCTTGTTTGGTTACTGCCGAAAAGTCAAATAAACCAGGTTCTGCAGAGACAAATGAAGGGCTGATGTTAGTGATGGCGGTGCGATTTTTTGATGTGTTTTTAATGATAACGCTTGCATCCTGACCCCCCCAGCTGTGTTCAAGTTGTACACTAAATTGATCTGCAGTTAAGGGGCTTTCAATCTCGGAGGCTTTTGCCGCAGTAGCGCTGGTCAGTGGTGTTATAGTGCCAACAGTGGTGGCGATACCCGTTGCACCAATGACTTTTAATGTGTTGCGTCTTGATTGATCCATATGCCTTCTACTAATGTGTGGTTTAGTTAATAAAATTATTGGCATTGCGCAAAAATTCAAGACGCAATATGTTTCACTGTGTGTCAGAGACAGGGGCATCTTGAGCCTGATAGGGCGACTTGTTCAGCGCTATTGACTCTGGTCTCCGAATCCTCATGAATAATGCAGGCCAGGCTTGTTACTTTCAATCATCCACCTGTTTTGTATCGGAGTGCTTATGCAATTTAATCCACTGGTATCGACCGAATGGCTTCGAGAGCATCTTGAAGAGGTAGTGATACTCGATGGTAGTTTCTATTTGCCAGCGATGGGTAAAGACCCTGATACTGAGTTTGAAAATGGCCATATTCCAGGTGCGCAGCGCTGGAATATTGATCAGATTGCAGATACCGGCTCATCGTTAAAACATATGATGCCTGCGCCTGCTGTGATCGCCAATGCCGCAGGGCAGAGAGGCATTGATCGTGATACCACTGTGGTTGTTTACGATCAGTTGGGGATGTTTTCTGCAGCACGAGTATGGCTGGCACTGAAAACTATCGGACATGAAAAGGTCGCGTTGCTTGATGGTGGGCTACCTGCCTGGGACGGCACAATCGACACAGGTAAGTCAAAAACTGTAACAAGTATTGACTACGGTGAATTCGATGCCATTGTCAATACGGTCGACCGTCATACTGTACTTGATGCTTTAAATGACGCCAGTGCGCGTGTGGTCGATGCTCGTGCCGCAGATCGATTTCAGGGACGAGCACCAGAGCCGCAACCCGGGCTGTTGGGTGGCCATATGCCTGGTGCGCTGAACATCCCCTTTGGGACACTGCTGGATTCGCAACACAAGTTTAAATCCTCTGATGAACTTCGGCAGATCTTTAAACAGCATGGCCTTGAGGCAGAGCATCGAATTATCACCAGTTGTGGCTCCGGGGTAACTGCATCGATCATCACCTTTGCATTAATGCTTCAGGGCGTTGAATCAATGGTTTATGATGGTTCGTGGTCGGAATGGGGCGATCCGGCACTGCAGTTGCCAGTGCAGGGCAGTAGTGAAAATTAAGCGTCGGGTTTAAAAATCGGGTGCATCGGCGCGTGCACAGATGCGGAATTATTATTTTCGCGTTAATTCAATAGCAGAATCATAATATTCGGGGACAGTATGTTTACCATCATAGGTTTGTTAGTCGGGGCTTTTGTCGGCTATTTCGCGTCCGGTTTTCTGGACGGACTCCAGCCACTCAGAGACTCCGCGCGGCAGGGGGTGGGGAAAGGATTCGACTTTGTCAGTGGGTTTTTAACAAATTTAACCAAATCATCCGGCCAGGGCCCGTTGATCAATATTGGTATTGTCATCGTAGGTGTCCTGCTATTGTTGTGGCTGATCGGATTTTCCACTGCGCTGCTTATTGGTTTTATCGGCGGAATAATCTATAGCGACGAGGTGGGTAAACTGCCGTTTGTGTCTGGCTTTGCGGATTCTATTCGTCAAAAGCTGACCAGCCATAACAAGGTCGAATAACTGCTGGCTGCTGTCCGGAGGATCCTCTTTATCACACTTAAATTCGCGTCAGTGGAGCGATTGTTGGTGACAAAGGGTGATTTTTGACCAATTTCGAATGAAAATCCGTGAAAAGCTAAAATAACACGGCGTTTCAATGGAAGATTGTTTGACCTAAAGGGCAGGGCTGCCTACAATTAGCGGTTTTCTCAAGCCTCTTGGGCCAATCGGCCCGTGCAACACGATTGGAGATATCCCATGTACGCGGTAATCAAAACCGGCGGCAAGCAGTACAGAGTCGCAGCCGGCGACAAACTACGCGTAGAAACCCTGGATGCTGAAGAGGGTGCTACTATAAATCTTGACCAGGTGTTGTTGGTTGGTGACGGAGAGAACATCAATGTGGGCTCGCCCATGCTTGACGGTGCTACGGTTTCTGCCACTGTGGTCTCGCATGGCCGTAACAAGAAGATTAACGTAATTAAATTCCGCCGCCGCAAGCACTACCGTCGGCAGATGGGTCATCGCCAAAATTTTACAGAACTCGAAATTACTGCAATTAATCAGTAGTTATACGGGCTGTACCGTTGTTGTTTGGGTAAATACCTGAAAAACAATGAAAAAATGATAAAGGGAATCTGGATTTCAGGTTCCCTTTTTTTAATCTGATTTACCTAATCCAGCGTTCTAAAAGCGATCAACTCGATACGGGGACATGTCAATGTCGATGTTTTCTCCGGCAATCAATTTGGCCAGTAACTGACCAGTTTTTGCGCCACCTGTTAGACCGACGTGTTGATGTCCAAAGCCGACAAAGGCATTTTTGACCGTCGGGGTTTCGCCGATCACCGGTACCGAATCTATTGGTGCCGGACGGTGTCCCAGCCATTCGCGAGTTTCTGACCATTGCAGATCCGGGATGACCTGATTCATGAATCGTTTCAGAAATTCTATCGGGGCTTTATTGGCACCTGCTACCAGTCCTCCGAATTCAACCATACCCGCTATTCGCAGCCTGCCGTCCATCGGTGTCATGACGAATTTCCCGGCCGCGATCATTGACGGCATTTTTGGCATTTCAGACGGTTCGTAAAGTTCGATGTGATAGCCGCGTTCTGATTCCAGCGGAATGCTGCAAGACAGCTTTTTCATCAGCACTTTTGACCATGCACCAGTTGCCACGACTACGGCTGAGCAAGGGATAGTGTCTGTTGCTGTGCGAACACCAGTCACGGTTTTTTCCGAAACGATAAAATCTTCAACACCAGCGATCATGCTTTTGCCGCCATTGTTGTTGTAGTGTTCAGCAAGTTGCTGCACGTAGCGACCCGGGTCGCTGACTCGACCGTGGTTGTGCACACTGGCTGCAAAGCCCTGTGCTTTGGCGAGTACCGGGTCAAAAGATTTCAATGCATCACCTTCGTATTCAGTCCAGCTGAAACCGTGGCGTTTTCGCAATTGCCATCCGAATGCGTCTGCGTTGAAGTGATCTCGGTCGCGATAGGCATAAACATATTCTGCCGGAGTGATAAATTTCTCAGCACCTGTGTCGGCTGCAAGTGCTTGATGGTCTTTTAGGCTGTCGCCTAATAGCGGGGTTAACGCTGTTGCTATTCGATTGACTTTTTCCGGCTTGCAGTAGGAAAGGTATCGCGATAACCACGGAAGTAATGTGGGCAGATATGACCAGTTCAGAAACAGTGGCTGATTTTTGTCCAGCAACATGCCGGGTGCTTTGGTGATCAGGCCAGGTACGGTGACAGGCACGACCGACGCTGACGCTAATACACCGGCATTACCATAGCTGGTACCTGCAGCCGGTCCCTCCCGATCAATCAGGATTGTGTCTATACCTGCTCGTTGTAGCCAAATGGCTGTAGAAACGCCAACAATACCGGCACCAATAATTACAACGGGTGGCTTTACGTTTGAATTGGTCATTGTTGTATCCGGGAGTAGCAGCGCTTTACTTTGATTAGTGGGCTTTGCGGGAAGTTCGGTAACCAACTTTTCACTGTGACAGCTGGCAGAGCAATTTGAAAAAATGCAGCCATAGCAGTGCCTGCGTCGAATCCAAGCTTTATTAATGATGGCAACGCAACCATGGCGGCTGTGGCTTCGAGCCTTGTTACCGAACTTTCCAGACAGCCCACTAGTGTACTGGATCGAATAAAGTGTGCATATGAGCGCTTGTCATTTGGTTCGCTCTAACCCGGGCTCGCAGCTGTTGATCAAAACCTCACACCCTCGCTACAAACCTTATTCCTGGACAGCCATCTGGATAAAGTTCAGGAGCACGGTTGCAGGAAATAACGTTATTTTCTAAAGACCTGCGTATGCCCGCCGATATCCTCGCTCACAAGAAGAATATGAAAAGAGGAATCACGGTGGGCATAGTTGCTATCCTGGCAGTTGCACTTATCATCGGATTGGTGATCTACGGCATAACCTGTTTCAATCGGCTGGTTAGTTTGCGTCATAATCTAAAGGCGGCGTGGAGCAATATTGACGTGCTGCTAAAGCAGCGGCATGACGAATTGCCAAAACTGGTCACCACGTGTCGAGAGTTTATGAAATACGAGCAGGAAACGCTTGAAAAAGTCACCCTGGCTCGGTCCCGAGTCTCTGACGCAATGCATAATGGCAACCTTGCGGAACTGGGTGTTGCGGAAACCATGATGTCGCAATCTCTTGGCCGTTTGTTTGCGCTAACGGAAAGTTATCCTGACCTGAAAACCAATGAGTCCTTTATGCGGCTTCAATCGCGTATATCTTCGCTTGAGAATGCAATTGCCGACAGGCGCGAGTTTTACAACGATTCTGTTAACGCTAATAATATTACGGTAGATGCTTTCCCGACCAATCTGATTGCCAGGTGGTTTGCCTTCAAAATTGCTCCGTTGTTTCAGGTCGACAATAGTGAGCTTGCCGATATTAATCTGGAAAAGTTGTTTGCGTAAATCCAGTTAACCTGTTTAAGCAGCCATGAGTATTACCCCGGCCGCGTTGCTAGCGCGGGACCATACCAACGACTCATTAGGTTCGCCTTTTACTAATGTTTCGCCTTATCTGATTGACTTCTTCACTTTCATATTCTTGTTTGTGCTCTATCGTTACGGTGTGGGCGGTGGCGATGTAATCGTGCTTGCAGCGGGGTATCTGGTCATCGCATTAATGGCAGTATGGGGTGCGCTTAAATCATTGGCGATCAGCCAATACATTAACGATACTCCGAAGTCTAAAGTACACAGTGCAGCACAAGGATTTGTAGAATTGCAAGGCCAGTGTGACTTTTTTGGTAACCGCGAGAGTCAGGGGTTTATGTCTGGTCCGCCATGTGTCTGGCATCGCTACAGCATTATTCGTCTGACCGGTTGGCCGCTGCAAATTGGTGCCAGCAGAATCCCCTTTGTATTATCCGATGGTAGCGGTTCGTGCGTGATCAATCCGGCAGGTGCTAAAGTGATCTCCAGCAGTACCCGAACCTGGACCGAAAAGGGCAAGCGATTTTCATCGAGATATATCTACCCCGGTGCCAATATTTATGTGTTGGGTGAACTCAGAACTCGCAGTACTGAAAGTCATTCACGTAAACGCACTGAAGTGAGTCAGTTGTTGGCAATCTGGAAAAAAGATCGTCGTTGGTTGAATGATGAGTTTGATGCGAACAGCGATGGGGTGATTGATAGCGACGAATGGGAAGTTGTTCGTGATCGTGCCGAAGTTGTCACCCGGCGGTTAATGGAAGCGAGTGCATCTGATCCGGTCAATCATGTGATCGGCAAACCCAAGAACGGTATGCCGTTTATTATCTCCGATCGAGATCCTGCACCGCTCGCAAAAAATTTCATGGGGCTATGCCTTATGAATGTGATGGTGGCAACAGGTTGCTTTGTATACGCATGTCTGCTGTTTAGTGGATCCTGATTCGATCTTGCAAGCAGAAGCTGTTTGTCAATAAAAGCATGGAAAAGGACTGTATTTAAACCGATTTAATGACGTGGTAGCTGACAGTTGTGCGCTATGAGAATAAATTTTCCGGGTTGTCCTGTGTTGCCCAGTCGACAAGCTTAAAAATAAAATCCATGCACTCCTGTAATTGGGATATTTCGATAAATTCGTCGGGCTGGTGTGCTTGCGTGATGCTGCCCGGTCCAAACACTACGGTGGGAATTCCAACCTCCTGAAACAATCCGGCTTCAGTGCCGAAGCTTACAACCCCTGAATTGTTCAGCCCGGTCAA
>CAZNOB010000229.1:6547-7956 GCA_964574535.1 uncultured Granulosicoccaceae bacterium
TGGATGTGCTCGATGAGAGCCAGATTGGATTCACGCGAAGTCGTGTCGAAAGCTATGATTTCGCCTAGTATGGATAGCGATGATTTTAAGGCGTCACTTTTTTTCATTCTATATTTTCCAAAGCTGAGACTAATTGACTAACTATTAAGTGACGGGGATCGACTGATGAGTTCTTTCATGATCTCTGACGTACCGCCGTAGATTCTTTGTACACGTGAATCTGCATAGAATTTGGCAATCGGGTACTCCCACATATACCCGTAGCCACCGTGCAATTGCAGGCACGCATCTATCACTCTATCCTGCATTTCAGTGAGCCATAATTTACACATGGATGCTTGTTCTGTAGTGAGTTCTCCCTCAGCATGGGCAGCGACGCAGCGGTCAGTAAAGGCTTCACCGACTTCGATTTCGGTTTGTAATTCTGCGAGTTTATAGCGAGTGTTTTGAAAGCTGGCGACGGATTGTCCAAAGGCCTTGCGTTCCTGAACATAGTTAACTGTTTCGGTGTAGGCGCCCTTTGCGCCGCCCAGAGCTACCAGGCCGATCAATAGTCGTTCGAATGGCAGTTCCTGCATTAACAGGTTGAGGCCGCGATTTTCTTCGCCAATGACATTGCTGGCGGGCACCCGCACGTTTTCAAAGAATAGCTCAGCTGTGTCCTGCGATTTTTGTCCAAGTTTTTTCAGGTTGCGGCCGCGTTTAAATCCTTCGCGTGTCGTCTCTACCAGAATAATGCTTAAACCGCCGCGCTCAGCCGTTGGGTCGGTTCGGCAAACCACGGCGATAGCATCAGCGAGAATCCCGTTGGTGATAAAAATTTTGGAACCGTTAATGAGGAAGTCGTCGCCATCGCGTCGGGCACCGGTTTTTACCCCGCGCAGATCTGAACCCGCAGCAGGTTCAGTCATCGCGACACCGAACAATGCCTCGCCGGTGCAGGCAAGCGACAGCCATTTTTCTTTCAGTGCTTCGGTGGCGTTGTTTTGTATGTAGTAAGAGACGATATCATGCACGCCAATGCCACCGAGTCCCGCCACTCCGCAGCGGCCGATCTCTTCATAAATGACAGCTGCGGCAAGCATATCGCTGCCAGTACCGCCGTATTTTTCCTTGATCATGCAGCTCATCGCACCGAGTTGCCCCAGCCGCTTCCATATGTCGCGGTCCGCATGTCCCTGAGCTTCCCAGTCATCCAGTTTTGGCACCACTTCTGTTCGCAAAAAACGGCTTAGCTCATCGCGCAGCAAATCGTGTTCGGGCTGATAGATTGAACGCTTTTTGAAAACCATAGGTATTCGCTATTGCTGTATGAAAATGTGTAATAGGTTTGTGATGTGAGAACCTCGCAGGTCGCCTGCTCACAATAACAAAACAGTGTGGCGTTGTAAGCTCGAATCAATCGTCGG
>CAZNOB010000230.1:0-1770 GCA_964574535.1 uncultured Granulosicoccaceae bacterium
CTGGGAAGGGCGATTCAAAAGCCAGGCGCTACTCGACGAAAAAGCGCTGATGGCGTGTATGGCCTACGTCGATCTCAATCCCATCAGAGCGAGTATGGCGAAGACGCCAGAAACATCAGCTCACACTTCCATTAAACTACGGTGCGAGGCTGCGAAGAGCGAGGGGAGGGTAGCGGGCGTGTTTGCCAAACAACCCTGTGTGCTTAAGCGTTTTTCTGGTTATCCGCGAGCCAACATTCCAGAGGGTTTAGCATTTCGGTTGACAGACTATCTGGAGTTAGTCGATTGGACTGGCAGACAAATCAGGGAAGATAAACTTGGTTCCATAGACAGTGAACAACCAGTCATATTGGACCGACTGGAAATCGACGAAGATCACTGGTTGTATATGACCCAGAATTTCGAGAGCAGCTTTAAAACTCTGGTGGGTTCTGTGTACTCGCTGAAAAAAGCCTATAAGTCCCTGGGATATCAAAGAATACCGGGCAGGGGAGCGTGCGAGGCGCTGTTCTGACTGAAATTTTCGGCCCGGTCATCAGTCCATTTCCCCCAAAGTACCAAAAACATTGGTAGCTACAGTCAGTTAACAATTATTCTCTCGAAAATCGATTGTTAATTTCGATTAGTTGGCGTTTCATTCTCACCGAGTATCAGGATTTACCTGTTTTTTTTACGATTACTGGCCTTAAATGTTCTAACTGGCCAATTCATCTCTGGTTTGTGCTTTTATTTAATTTGGGTGTCTGTTTAGGGGGCTCTGTTTAGGGGGCGTTAAGTTGGGTGTCCGTTTGGAGAGTAGGGTGTCCGTGTAAGGAGAGTAGATCAAGTGAGATGCTGCAGATTTCCAGGATAACCCGGGTTACGGTGAATGCTGTGGTGATCTATTGATGCTAGTATCGACGTATAACCACGAGCGCCAAATATAAATGTAGGCGTTCCGGCATTTGTATCGATTAGGAGATTAAGAATGGTTAAGGTTGCACTTTTGGCCGACCTGGATAGAGCACTTGAGCTTTTAACGCAGGTGGATGAAAGCCAATTGAATTTTTCGCCAGACGGAGAAACTTCCGCCGACATTCGTGAGCTTACCGGTATTGAGAGTTATCCGGTCGATTCCCATGCGGCGAATTTACAGGCGAGAATTGACGCCGTGATAAAAGCGGGGGATAAGCTGGAGGATCGCACTCCTTCAGACTACGTCTCGAAGCTGATTCCAGCCTGCGTAAAGCTCGCACCTCCGGTCGATGATTGGAGAAAAGCTAAATAGCGTTGATTCGCTATCTCACGCTTGAGCTGGTTTAGTTCCTGTTGTGCCGAGCCAGATTAAGCTGTTGTGCTAATTGAAGTGCGAAGCGAGGGGTACGGCAGAGCACAGGCGATGATTGTACCTCATGGTTTGTGCTGCTTGCTGACATGTAAGCCAATGGCAGCGTGTTTGTACGAAAATTGATGTGAAAATAAGAAAGGCACCCATCATGGAAAAATCTTCGCGGCAATACTAAATGCACATCATTCACGTATCGCCTGGCAGCAGGGCCGCACAAACGTGGTCGAGTGTATCGACTCCAGAGCTTGCCAGCACGATCGGACGATGTGCGAAAGGAGGCGGGCAAAGCAGGCGAATTTTCGATGCATGGCGGCGTATCAAACACACCAGACCAAGAAACCGGAAGTGCTGCGTGAGTCGCCCGTCATTGTGAAAGAAGCGCGTGTCGCTGCCGCGGGACGGCCAACGAGTGGAGACGCCCTATCGGGAAGTACCGACCCGCA
>CAZNOB010000230.1:1870-7947 GCA_964574535.1 uncultured Granulosicoccaceae bacterium
CGAGTGATGAGCTGGGCGCAGCGTCTGAAACGGGTATTCTGAATAGGCTAGAAGTTTGCCTGCACTGTTGAAGTGGTGTTCGGATTAGTGTCCCGACAGACCGAAAATTGCGGATTCGAGCCAGGGAGCTGGTTTCACAGTTAGGCATAGCTCGCAGGGAAGGGGGCTCGCCAAAATTTGTAACAGTGGACAGTTCCAGCTCCCTGCGGGCGTGAAGGTCTGTGCCCGCTGACTGCACTGCACTTTCTTGATGTAGTACAACTATGACTTCAAAGCTCGCCTTTACTGCGAACGCAGGCATTCAAGCTAAACTCGCAATTATCGGTCTGTCGGGCCACCGGCGTGTGTCTAAGTCCCGTTTGGGGTCAGGCAGACCCTGTCGCACGTGGAGGCAAAGCAGAACAGTGGCAGACAGAAAGCGAAAGAATTGCCGCCGGGTCGAGCTCCGCCGTCATTTAGGTTGTTCGGTTACATTCTAGTTCAAGCATTACATCGCTGACATCGAGTCGCCTCGTTGGCAGGTCTGGTATTGCCTGCAGGGTGTTTACAAGCGCGAATTCTGAGAATATCTGTGTGTGATGTTGGCGAAATCAGCAGCATGCAGTTCAAGTGAGGGAAATTCGATGGAATGGGGTTGGTCAAACTGAACGGTGGGGTTCGCCGTTTGGTATTGGTGATAGCGAAAAATAGAGTTTATGCTTCCTATACTTCAATGAATGACTTCTAAGTTAAGGGCTACGAGTGACACTCGATCAAATACTGATCTTCGCTATTCTTGGTTGCACCATGGCGCTGTTTGTCTGGAACTACTGGCGATACGATGTGGTGGCCGGTATCGCACTGATGGCCGCTGTCTATACCGGTCTGGTACCAGTGGAACACGCTTTTGAAGGCTTTGCCCATCCTGCAGTCATTACCGTTGCCAGTGTCCTGGTGATCAGTCAGGCGCTGCAGTCATCTGGTGTGGTTTCATTATTTTTAAGGTACATGGCTTTCGCACGAAGAAATGCCTTAGGGCAAATTGCTGCGAACTGCGGCATTACAGCGATGTTGTCCGCCTTTATGAACAATATAGGCGCACTAGCTCTGATGTTGCCTATTTCCATCCGCGATGCCCGTAAAGCCAAGCGTGCCGCATCGATGCTGCTGATGCCCCTTTCTTTTGCCAGTTTACTGGGCGGCATGATCACTCTAATTGGCACACCGCCAAATATTGTGATCGCAAGTTATCGCGCAGATAGTATGGGTGAGCCATTCGGCATGTTTGATTTCACTCCGGTGGGTCTGTGTGTTGCGGTTGGCGGCATACTGTTTCTGACTTTCTGTTCAAAATTTCTTTTGCCAAACCGAGATCGTAATGACGACAGTCAGGAGCCATTTCAAATCGCCCGGTACGTGACTGAAATGCGTGTACCTCAAGGCTCAACGCTGATCGGTAAAACGGTGGGAGATCTTGAACAACTGTGCGACAACGAAGCTTCCGTAGTTGCCATTATCCGCGATGGCAGGCGTCGGCTTGCGCCGCATACCGTAGAGCGTCTGTACACGAACGATATACTGATATTGCAAGGAGACAGTGAACCACTGCAGCCATTGTTCGAGGATCCTGCCTTGCTGGAAGCAGGCGACAGCGAGGCGACAACGGACTGGCACGCATCAGCAGATGTTCGTGTCATTGAAGTAGTGGTGATGCCGGATTCAATAATCACCGATACCGCCATGCGTGAACTGCGCATGCACGAGCGTTTCGGCGTTAACCTGCTTGCCGTTGCTCGCGATCGACGTCCGTCCCGTTCGCGTCTAAAGCACGTACGATTTAAAGCCGGAGATGTGCTGTTGCTACAGGGCGAGCCTGGCGCACTGGCACAACTTTGTAAAAGCCTAGGTTGCCTGGCAATTAAAAATCGAGGCACAGAAATTACCCCAAAGCGAGGTGCTCTGATTACCCCATTGGCCTTTGCGCTCGGTATACTTGCGGCTGCAGTCGGTTTGGTGCCGGTGCAAATTGCATTTACCACTGTAGTCGGGGTGTTGGTGTTGTCTCGGGTGGTGTCGTTGCGTGAGGCTTACCGAAGTATCGAGTGGCCGGTTATTGTGCTACTGGGTTTTCTGATACCCGTCGGTGAAGCGCTGCAATCAACTGGCGCCACTGAACTTATCGCTCTTAATCTGAAGACTGTAGCTGCCGACCTGCCGTTATGGAGCCTGCTGGCACTGGTTATAATAATATCAATGCTGCTGTCAGATCTTGTACACAATACACCGACGGCGGTGTTAATGGCACCGATAGCCTATTCCCTGGCGATAAACCTGAGCCTGCCGCCGGATGCACTATTGATGGCGGTTGCTATTGGTGCCGCTTCGCCTTTTCTGACCCCGATTGGACATCAGTCCAATACACTGGTTATGGGGCCGGGCGGCTATAGCTTTGGTGACTACTGGCGACTTGGTCTTCCGCTCGACATAATCATTGTGACTATCGCGGTGCCAGTTATTATCCTCATATGGACATAGTCCAGCAGGCCTCCTCGAATAAGAGAATATAGAACTCACGTAACATTTCAATTTTAAGAACGTGTTGTGCACCTGCGATATAGTGCGCAGTCAATATTCCCCAACCCGTTTGACAACATGCAACTCATTGATACCCACACTAGCCTGTTATCAGGTAAATTCAACGACGACCGGACAGAGGTTATGCAGTGAGCCATCGAAGCTGATATTTCAAACTACTGCTTAACTCGTTATAACGTTTGTATAGAGAAAGAAAATTTTATGAGATCATTTCTGCTTTTCGCGACGCTTTTCATCATCGGTAGTTCAAATGTGTATTCTTCAGAGTTTAGAGCAGCTATTGGCTTTGGTTTTCAGTACGGTGGAGTATTTGGATGGCAGGGATCAATAGTAGAAGACCGCCAAAGAGGCAGTATTGGCATTGGGATTGTCGGTGCATCAATTGGATATGATTATAAACTGAATGAGAAGTTTTCAGTTGGTACTGCTGTCTCTGCAACAAGTTTAGGGCTCGGAGGGTGGAGTGCGGGTACTCTGCGCTTACACTACTATCTTGATGGAACATTCAAAACGGGCTGGGTGTATGGGTTGGAAGTATTTAGAACTTTTAACACGTGGAGTATATACGGGTCATCTGACGATGAGAACTTCACAAGAGGATTCTTCTCTTTGGGGTATGGATACAAGTAGATTATTTATCTCTATCCAAATGTATAACAACGTATAAAAACCAGGTAGCAATCTATGAAATTTTTTTTCGCAGCCATCGTAATCCTGATTATTGGTATTTCAGATGGATATTCATCAGAGCGTAGATCGGCCGCCGGCTTTGGTACTCAGTATGGCGGAGCATTCGGATGGCAGGGATCCATTGTAAATGGACCTCACAGGCGCAGTGTCGGCGTAGGGATCATCGGTGCATCAGTCGGGTATGATTATAAGTTGGGCGAAAGCATTTCGGCAGGCACTTCTCTTTCTCTATTCGGAGATGTGATTTTGGGTACTCTCAGGTTGCAATACTATACGCGTGGTACTTACAAAATTGGATGGGCCTTTGGCGTAGACGTCTTCCTGGCCGCCACAGCGGACTCGCCAGGCGCATTATTTTCAATTGGTTATGGTTACAAATAGAGACTTTTTCCGTTTTCACAGGATTAAGCTGGCAAGATCAGGCAAGCATTTTCCGTTAAGATAGTTGGTATCAAACAGCAGAAAACGCTATGAAAATTATAAAACCTTACCTTGGCGCACTTATTAATTCCAGAAAGATGAAATTAGCAGTTAAATCCCCGTTTCTACGCTATCCAGCCAGGGTGGGTGTTTTCACTAATCACTTTGCATGTCTCAGTTGAGAAAAATCATTAGATGAACCAACTGAACATCATCCTTACCGGCTACAGCATAGTGAGCTGTGCCATATTATGCGGTGTGTATCTATTTTCTCTCCCCGGGATGGAGAAGACTAACAGTGGCAAAGTAACCTGTGCCAGCCTTATGGGCGCGCTCGCGCTACTGCAGTTCGTACACCTCCAGTATTTTCTCAATAGCGCTGCGCTACTGTCTCACAAGTGGTACGCGTTTTTGTTGGCGGTAATTCCGATTAGCTTTTATTTTTTCAGCAGACAATTACTGTTTCATGGTCAACAGCCAGCACAGAGGGATCTATTGCACGGTTCATTGTTTATTGTGGTGCTGTTAGTGCCAATGCCATGGGCTGCTGTGGTGAGCTTCGTCGCGGGTTGTGGTTACACGTTTTTCGTGTTTATTAAAGTGATGCAGATGCGCACGCAAATTCCGCGCTTTCGCTTTGAGCGGTTTTTCTTTGCGCTGTTTTTCGCGATGAATATCGTTGCACTAACGCTGGGTCTGATTGCCCCGTGGCTGAATCCGGGCTTGTTTTATCAAGGTTATGCAGCGAGCATTTCGATTGCCCTGATCTTGATCAGTATGGCACTGCTGATTTTCCCGGAGCTGCTGACCGATGTGTTATTAGCGTCGGAAACCGTTTATGCGAAAAGCAAGCTGGACAATGTCAATGTTGACCAAACGAAAATGAAACTGGAACAACTGATGGTTCAGGGTCGGTGTTATGAAAATGAAAATCTGACCCTCGCCACGATTGCTGAACAACTCGATATTTCGCCGCAACAGCTGTCGGAACTCGTCAACACCAATTTTGGCCTGAGCTTTCCGCGTTATGTCAGACAACATCGTGTGGAGGCGGCGAAACAATTGCTGGCCGCAGAACCTCAATCGTCGGTATTGTCGGTGAGTCTTGCGACCGGATTTAAATCACAATCGAGCTTCTACACGGCCTTCAAAGATATCACGGGTCAGACTCCTGCTGCGTTTCGCGCCGAATTGCAGAAAAAGGCACTTTCCTAAGTCGGAAATCTCTCCTGAAATATATATCCGTAAGTCTATAAGTGTTTGAATGGTAATGCAATAAACTAAAATTATTCCGGAAATACGCACTCGGAGGCGTTAGTCGCCCGGCACGCCTACATTGATCTCATCACTTATCTGAGAGGTCAAAAAATGTGCAATTTTCATCATCCCGCACCCACAGTTTTAATCCTTGGAGGTTATGGGTTTGTCGGGCGCTACACTGCTCAGGCGCTGCTGGCGAAGGGTGCCAGTGTGGTTATTGGAACACGCGGCGGGCGCCGGTTAAATCATCAGAGCGAACGGTGGGTGCGTTTGCATGAAGCCATCCGGGCAGCTGACTGGTGCGAAACGCTTGAAGGTATCGACGCAGTGATCAACTGCGTTGGCATTTTACGAGAGCGCAAGGGTGAGACCTTTATGGCGGTTCACCACCGCGCTGTGGTTGCACTGGCCAGCGCGTGTGCCAAGCGAAGTATCCCGCTGGTGCATATGTCCGCGCTAGGAATTACACAAGCCAAAAATACCTACACCTTTAGCAAGCTATTGGGGGAGCAGGCCATTCTCAACAGTGGCTGTAGTGCTTTCATCGTGCGCACCTCCGTCGTCGATGCGGCGGATGGCTATGGCGCCGGCTGGTTTCACCGGGTCGCGCAGTGGCCGGTATGGCCACTTCCTAAAGGTGCAACCAAATACTTAAGCCCGACCAGGGCACCTGATCTCGGTCTTGCGCTCGCAACTCTGGCGCTGCGGCTACTGAACAATCCAGACCACCTTAAGCCTGCAAGGATTGTTGAAACCGGTTGTGGTGAGTGGTTCACGCTCGAATCTTATTTAAAGCGCTTAAGGCAGAAGCACAGAGTACCAGCGATTGTTGTTCGCATCCCACAGTCAATCAGTCGTTTGTTTGCACTGCTGTGTGATCGCTTCCACCTGACGCCATATTCAATCGGTCATCACGATTTGCTTGAGCACAACAATGTGCCTGGGGTTAACCATCTGCCTGAAATTCTTCAACGGTCACCGGAACCGATTAGTGAGGCAATATCTGACGCCATTGATATTCGCAGACCGCGATCTGTTCGGGTGTATTAAATAAATAGGCGTGTAGGCAATGCAAATATTTACCCTGGTGTTGCATAAAATTTCGAGTACAGAAGCATATAGAGCGGTATATA
>CAZNOB010000231.1:0-7906 GCA_964574535.1 uncultured Granulosicoccaceae bacterium
AACACACTCCTGTTTCTGGGTTCATTGATAATGATGCTGTATACCGACCTCAAACTGGCGGGTATCATCGTTGCCCTGCTGCTACTGGTAGTCCTGCCTATTCTTTATTTTGGCAGACGTGTTCGAAAATTGTCCCGCACCAGTCAGGATAAACTCGCCGACACTGGCGCAATTGCCAGTGAGACACTCAACGCCATGCAAATAGTACAGGCCTATGGTCGGGAACCACTGGAAACAAAAAAGTACTCCGATGTCACGGACCTCGCCTTCACCGCCGCGATCAAACGCAATAAATCCAGATCGCTACTGACGGCGATGGCTATCGTGCTTGTGTTTGGCGCTATCGTACTCGTGCTATGGCTGGGTGCCAACGCTGTGATCGATGGACGCTTGTCTGCCGGACTGCTGACACAGTTTATGATGTATGCCGTGATCGTAGGCGGGTCCGCAGCCACAATGGCAGAAGTCTTTGGCGATATTCAACGCGCCGTAGGCGCAACCACCAGACTGATTGAGCTATTAGACGCACGCCCGACCATCCAAAGTGCAGCAACCACCTCAGACATACAAAGCACTCTTAAAACCTCTCTTCGCGGTGCCCGGGTAGAATTTGAAAAAGTCTCTTTTCACTACCCCAGCCGCCCACAAGAGCGCTCTCTGAATCAATTGAGCTTTACCGTCACACCGGGACAAACCGTTGCCATTGTAGGCCCGTCCGGAGCAGGTAAAACAACCGTATTACAACTGCTGCTTCGTTTCTATGATCCGCAGAGTGGGGTAATTAAAGTCAATCATTCTCCACTGCCCGAGCTCCCACTGCAGACGCTGCGTGACGCAATCGGATTAGTTTCTCAGGATAGTGTGGTGTTCTCTGCCAACGCATTGGAAAACATACGGTATGGCAGGCTGGACGCCACAGACGAAGAAGTCTTTGAAGCCGCCAGACAAGCCCAGGCCGATCAGTTTATTCGCAGCCTTCCCGACGGTTACCAAACCTATCTGGGTGAGCGTGGCACCCGTTTATCAGGCGGTCAGCGCCAGCGTATTTCAATTGCACGTGCGCTGCTAAAAAATCCCCCGCTCCTGCTGCTGGATGAAGCCACAAGCGCACTGGATGCTGAAAGCGAACACAAAGTACAGACTGCCCTTGAACGCGCAATGAGTGGTCGTACCACTCTGGTTATTGCCCACCGCCTGGCCACCATTAAAAACGCAGATAATATTATGGTGTTCGATCAGGGCTACATCGTTGAAACCGGTACTCACGCAATGCTTAGCCAAAGTAACGGAGTCTATGCAAACCTCGCAGCCATGCAGTTTACTAACAACTAAGAGATTACACCTCGGTGAGTGGTAGCTGCGCGGTGTCGCGCAACTAACAGGATGTCACTGCCGGGGCCTGCATTTTTGAAAAGACCAAAAACGGAAGCAAAAATTCTTTTTGCGACTATTCAGCCCTTCGGGTGCCTGCGGCATTTTGAGAGTGATCGTGCAAGTGGATAGCACTTGCAGCCATCCATGGCTGACAGCGCTCTTTGCGTCATCCCTGGCGCGTCGACCCACTTCCACGATCACTCTCAAAACTGATTAAACGCGGGTAGACAAAGAGCGAAGAACAAGAGCAAACGCTTTGCGTTTGTTTATCGTACTTGCTGGACGGCTTTGTCTGTTGCCGAAAATATCTCGACACCAAAAATCGGACTCTTATGCATTTGTTAGATAAAAGCCTGTGCGGCAGAACCTGTGCTTCTGCAAACGTGCCCTGACGGTGCGCAAAAGTGATAGTAAAAATCGATCATTTTCGTGACGTACGAACAACTATGGGCCTCAATTGATCGTACCCTCATTTAACGATGACAAGGACCCTCGCCATGGTATGTTGTCTTTACGCAGGCTTCTACCGCGCATAAGTATTCGACGCAAGACGAATAGTCGCTGCGAAAAAATCTCTGCGCGATATGCTCGCCATTTCATGAATAATCCGGGAAAGACAAAAGATGGAAACTCGAATCACAGCACTTTCCAAAGTCAAAAGAATTGCACTGGTGGCTCACGATAATATGAAACCCCAATTGCTGAAGTGGGTGTTGGCTAACAAAGCCATTCTGGCACAACACAAACTTTGTGGTACCGGCACTACCGGCTACATCATTGAAGAAGCACTCAACATTGAAGTTGAAGAATTCATGAGCGGGCCGCTAGGCGGTGATCAGCAACTGGGGGCAAAGATTTCAGAAGGCTATATTGATTTCCTGATCTTTTTTTGGGATCCGCTTCAGCAGTTGCCTCATGACCCCGATGTAAAGGCCCTGCTGAGACTGGCGGCACTTTGGAATATACCGGTCGCCTGCAATGCAGCCTCTGCCGATTATCTTATCACTTCCCCATTGGTAGATCAGGCTTACGAACGCGAAACCCCTGACTATCAGGCTTATATAAGCAAACGAACACGCCATGCACCAACGGGTTAAACAAGCACTACGAGTATTCGAATTACAGGTGCATTGAGTTATAACTTCAGAGGACTACCGGCCCCCGGACTCTACTGCCGCTCCAGGGTCAAAATCCGCGCGACCGCTCTATTTGCTACGCGGCACAATGGTAAAAATGTCTCGCACTATTCGACAAATGTCCCAGCACTTCCTGCGAGATAAACTGATCATCATTCGCAGCAACTGCAGGATTGTCAATAAAGGCAACTGTGTGCAATTCATCCCTGAGTGTACGGGCAATCGCAAGCGATTCATCAATACTGGCGCGATCTGCCTCGTATTTGTCGTCGGCAAGCAATAACTCTGCATTTGCAGCATCATAGTCATCGCCTGCCTCAAGCATATAGTCACGAGCAATATCCAGCAGTTCTACTAACTGTGCAAATTCCGAATCATCCGCATTGCTACTATTAAAATCAGTGGCAATCTCATCCAGGCTCATAGTAGCCTCTTCTAAACGGCCTCTGCATAGATGAACCCTGGTGTGCGCGGATTCAAGCGCCTTTTTTGATGCCTCGTAAGCAATCCAGCAATTTTCATATTCATACACGGCCATCTCAAATCCGGCGGCCACCGAAACCTTGGCTGACCCTGGAACTTGCGAGGGTTCATGCTCGCCGAAACTTGTATTGCTCATAGGATCTCCGTTCAGTTACAAGCCCACCGGGCCTCACAACCACACGGGCAATTGTTCGCCCGCCTGACAAGCGCATGTTTACGGCAGCCAGTTAAAAACCTGAAGTTGGTTGTTGTTTTTTCGCCATGCTCCTGCAGGCTTAGAATTCCGCGCAGCAAGATTGCGCCATGGCGAGAGCGATTTTTCAATCAGTTGCAGCGTAAAATTACTCTCAGATCACGAATAAACTCTAAAACGAGAACAACAGAAAGCAGTTCTCATTTTGCCGCACTGGCTTGCACGATGTAAGCACAGGATCACCTGGAAATCGATAGATAGTCAGTTGATTTCAATTTCATTCAGCAAATTCGCGTACTGAGCACCATGCATGTCCCGATCAAAGCGGCTGCCCTGCACTACCTTGCGCGGAAAGCTGAACTTAATGACTGATATCTGCGGCAAATCAAATCGTGACAGATCTGCCTGATCAACCTTCAACACGTTCGCCACCTTCGCAGACTGCAATTGATCACTCACAAATTGATAATCATTTTCGTTTTCAAAGAACACATCAATCGTCACCCAGTACGGACCGGCATTTTTACTTCTAATGCGTTTGGCAATTTCAGACAGACTGGCCATCAACGACCTCCGATACCATTAACCGAAAAGCATCCATAGGTTTATCCAGTGCCATAACATGGTTCATACTAAACTCATACAAAGCACCGCGCTCTGATTCTGCGGGGGAGTACGGGAAAGCAAAGGTGGGCAGCTCCTCAGACTCGGTGAGCGGAAAATGTAAAAGGAACGGATTACTTAATCGTGCAATGTCGGTTGCGATCGTTTGAGTCTCTGCGGTAGTTAACACCAACACACCAACTTCAGCTGGCTGTGACTTCACCGATTCAAGTGACCCCAGTGTTGCATCCACACCGATCAACCTGAATTCAATGTCATAGCTTTCGGGATCAAGATTCATTTGTTCAGAGACTTTAGTCACCAGAAACGCATGTAGCTTATTGCACCACTCCTGGGCTCTGGCAACATATTCACGGTGCCTTAACAAAACCATGGTCGATGTCTGATAGCCCGACAGATGCGCTCCCTCTAATTTAACGGTGTAGGTTGATGACGGCAGCCATTCAGAACCGGTCACCCGCACAGAGCGTTCATCGATTGCTTCATACACAGCGTTAGTCACATCCAGCGTGCCACCTGGCTCAACGAGTCTCAGTGGATTAGCGTTTTCATAGAGCATATGCGCTGACACCGAATACGGGGTACAGGTTGCGCCATCCGCCATCGGCTGAACACTGAATCCATTCTCGTCAAAATCAATCAGTATCACACCACTGGTCGGATTGGTTGAACACAGCGCACCACACTCACCAATTTTAGCACCATGCCACGACGCTCCTATATGCTCACCGCGATCGATAGGTATTGCAGCGATGACTGCGGTATCGGTAGTGCGCCCGGCCAGTACGATATCTGCACCGGTTTGCAGCGCGGCAGAAATCTGCTCAACACCAGCCAGCGCCACAATGTTCGCACAGCGTTTAATGCCAGATTCATCCAACGGAATTACCGGGTCGAGTGGATGAAGTCGATCGTCCTGCCGGGCAGTAACAAGCACTTCAGCGGACTGACTGCTATAAAGCCTGGCTACCCGTATAGACTGGCCAAGCTCTGATGCGATATCCAGCGTCAACTGGTACATCCAGTCCACCGCCTGATCACTGCCGCACGTACCGCAAGACCCCAGCACCAGTGGCACACCGGCTTGCTGCCGCGCTATCATTAAATCACGCCACTCGCTGCGCGTAGCTGCCGCGGAATACTTGCTGGTGCCGGTTCCCAGGTAAAACGGTCCGCTGTCTGTAGAGCCACCGTCTATACAGATTGCATGCGGTTTTTTTTCCAGTCCGGCGCTAAGGGCTGCCGGATCAAAGCCCAATCCCAATACCCCGCCGGGAATCAGTATACTAGTTGGCATGAGATTCAACGCCTCAAATGTGATCAGCCACACTACGTCGCTGAAGTTCTCACGTCAACCAAACTGATCCGCAAACATGACTCCGTGTTGCAAAACATAAGTCAGCGCCAATTGACTTGTCTGGCAGTCTGTTGAGAAACATAATGAGCGCTGCGCCGACCTGTGCAAATTCGACCGAAAAATCACTGTTTATTTTTTATATATAAAAATTTTGAGACTGATTAAACGCGGGTAAAGCAAGAGCATACGCTTTGCGTTTTTCATCTGCTTGTCGTGCTTAATGATCGGCCTTTGTCTGTAGACAAAAATACTTAAACACGAAAACATTAAACATTTATAATACCGATGGATGAAAGCCCGCTAACTTTAGAAAACTATGGAAAACTACGACCCGAATCACGCGATAGATAGCCAGGACTGGCTGGCACTGAATGAACAAGAACGCCAACAGCTGGTTGAAGATTACCACAACACACTGAACCTTTCTCTGGAACGCGGCGCACTGAAAATGCACTGCATGCTGCATGTTGTGGTCGAAAATCAACTGGCCGAGTCAGAATACCCTATCCTTCGGCAAACACTGGCAAAGCTAATTCGACAAGGGCTGAACCGTCATGAAGCCATTCATGCTATCTCCAGCATTCTAAGCAATGGTCTGTTCGAAGCAATGCAAGGCTCGGATTCAGAATTTTCAATCAAAAAGTACCGCGGCAAGCTTGAAAAAATCACAGCCAAGCGCTGGCGAAAAGGCTTAACATGAGTTGACCTGGTAAAACCATATATAACAAGCCAACGGGGTCGGGAACATCAATGACAGGAAGCAATGTTCGCAATCCACCTACCCACCAAAGTCAGTGTACAATCTAAAGCCGCTAAATAAACGGTGTTGCGGCCTGTCTGTTTCGTTTAGCCGAAGAACGTTTTTTCATCAAAACCAGCACGGTTAACGAGACAAAAGCAAAATGCCACCACCCGCTAACTCAGACGCTAACTATTTCCGGAGAGACCGCATGAAGCTTTACACATCCGTCGGCCCCAATCCTCACGTTGTTAACCTGTTCATGAAAGAAAAAGAAATTGAACTGGAAACACAGACAGTGGATATCCGGGGCGGGGAAAGCCGCCGGGAGCCCTATCTTTCTAAAGTAAACTCACGAGGACAAAGTCCGGTGCTCGAAATGAGCCCCGGTGTCTTCCTGACAGAAATCACCGCCATTTGCGAATACCTTGAAGAAAAAAACCCGGCCCCGCCGTTAATCGGCACCAACGCGGAAGAAAGAGCTGAAACCAGAATGTGGGTACGCCGCCTGGACCTCAGTGTTGTTGAGCCCATGGCCAACGGCTTTAGAGCCAGTGAGGGCTATGAAATGTTTAAAGATCGCTTCCGCCTGTTGCCCGAGTCTGCAGATAACCTGAAAGCCATCGCACAGGACAACCTGGCATGGCTCAACGATGACATGGGCGACAAAGAATTCATTTGCGGGGATCGTTTCACGCTGGCAGATATCCATCTCTATTGCTTCCTTAATTTCGGATCAAAAGTTGGCCAGCCACTCAATCCTGAATTCACTAAAGTCGGTGCATGGTTTGATCGAATTTCAACGCGTGAAAGCATAGCAGGCCAATAAGATGATTGTACGATCCCTGAATGACTTAAAACAAAGTGGCGGCTACGCTGAAAAAGAGGGCCACTGGACCAGTGCCAGATACCTGTTACGTGAAGACAACGTGGGTTTTACGGTCACTCAAACCACAGTGACTGCTGGACAAACACTGGTGATGGAATATAAAAACCACATCGAAGCCAACCTGATCATTGAAGGTGAAGCTACTCTCACCGATCTGGAAACAGATACAATTTATCAGTTAACCGTCGGATCAATGTACACACTTGATAAACACGATAAACATAAACTGGAAGCAGTGACAGACCTGCGAATTGTATGTGTATTTACACCGGCACTTACCGGTAGCGAAACTCATGATGAGGACGGCTCTTATCCATTACTTTAACCAAAACCCGGCACACCGCATGATTCCCTTATAAATCTGTCTGCTGTTTAACGATATAGATCGATTGTGCCGTGCAAAAATCGCGTCCGCAGTAGATCAGTCATTCTCGCAAAGCTAACTGGCACAATACTCAGCGATTGATTTAATCATTTTAGGCCCTATCCCCCTGATACTATTAAGCTCACCCTCAGACATCGCCTTGCAGAGAGACTTCTTACTATCGATGGCATGTTCCTGATAGAGCATCCGGGCTGTTTTTGCCCCCAGATTATTAATGGCGGTGAGCTCAAGTACACTTAGTGGTGGTGGTTTCCCATACTGGTCATCGTTAAACTTGGATGTCGTCCCGGTACGAACAATTTCCTCGATGTAGCCAGTAATGATGCCACCAACGCCGGGAATGTTACTGAGTTGATCATTCTTATCCAGTGTATCGATTAATTCCGGCATGCGAGAGATAGTATTTGCCAATTGGCCATATCGTTTTGCGTGTTCCTCAGGGTAGCCTCCGATAATCAGGTATTCCCCCAACTGCTTAACCACTGCTGCCACCTGATCATTCCGATGCCATCGTGTCCTGCCCTTTTCATCGATATAGGATTGACTATCAATCTTTCCGGTACTCTTTGATTTTTTTGAACGGGACATTCGCATTCACTCCCTCTTTTTTTCTCAATATATTCAACTGATTCGATTGATAAACATACTTATTAGTGCCCGTCCAGAAACAAGGGCGTAGCGAGAACCACTGAGGTGCGTGAGATTTTACCGACTACATGTGGGCGT
>CAZNOB010000232.1:0-7891 GCA_964574535.1 uncultured Granulosicoccaceae bacterium
GTTAACGGTATTCCCGGCTTTAGTGAGGCTGCGGGGGATGTAATGATTGCACAGTTGGTTGACGGGAGCGTGGCAGGTGGTCCCGACGGGCAACTGGGTCTAGGTGATTTCATCGAGTTCGGCCAGTATCCAATATCATTCGCAGGATCCGGTCTTGCAGGGTTCATAAACGAAGATTTTGCTTCTTTTAACCCGCAAAGTTTTGTGGTCCAATCTATTGAACTCTTTGATTTTGAGGGAAATTTTGTTTTAGCACAAAACGCCGAAGTGCTGTTTATTACGTTCCTGAGTGGGACCGGCACTGGGATCGGCACTAGCCTTTTTGAATCATCAAACGGACAGGAAAGGCTGTTGGTGTCGGCGAGTCCAGACGAGATCGCATTGACAGATGTAATCAACTCGACATTTTTTGCGGTAGAAACAGTAAGGGTCGACGCTGGTTTATTTTCCAGCGAATCAAGAAATTTTGATAGACAGGCGAATGGGGGGGATCAGCCTTATATAGACGTCGATCTCTTTATTCCCTAGCGAAAAACGGTGGTCAGCGCCGCCTCGCAGTCTACATGCGGTGGCGGTGCGAACTGCTTGCGCGATATCTATCGCGCTCTCAAAATTCGCTCCCGTCTGTTTTTGGTCATGTGTGTGTTCGTCCCATTACTTACTCAAGCTGTTCCAGCCTCTAATTTAAAGCAAGGTGCGGACTTGTGAATCTATAGTACTCGCGCGCGCAGCGAGTACTGTTTACACTTTAAACCTGCGACAAAACTCCTTATAAAACGCGTCAAATCGTCTTTCTCCCTCAGCGGTTTGCAATGGCGACTTCAATACCGACGGGGTGGTAAAAGTTTAAGCTCCGTGCGGTGCGATATCTGGTGTTATCCCTTCACCTCGACTGATACCATCCACCAGTTTCAGATAAACCTTCTGCTAAATCGCAACACATCATAAATGCGTTTTTGGCAGGGGTGAGATTGGCGGAATTGGTTCCGGCTATATCAAAAGCCGTTCCGTGTGCTGGTGTTGTTACCGGAATTGGTAATCCAGCTAATAATGATACACCTTCATCAAATCCGAGTAGCTTAATAGCAATCTGACCCTGATCATGATACATAGTTACCACAACATCATATTCACCGTCTCTTACTTTTAGCCAGATCGTGTCGGATGGAAACGGGCCGGATACGTCCATTTGTCTTTCCTGCATGCGTTTGACAGCAGGTTGAATTATGTCGATCTCTTCACGGCCCATCAGTCCGTTATCACCTGCATGCGGGTTATATGCTGCAACGACAATTCGGGGTCGCTCGTAGCCGGCCATCTTTAATGTACTATTGGCAAGTTCAATAGATTGACATATCCTTTCTTCATTAAGCATCGAGGGTACATCTTTCATTGCTACGTGGGACGTCACCCGGCCATTCCACATGCCATGCGCAATGTTGAATTCACTGGCTGCTGTGTCTATGCCAAAGAAATCTCTGGCGAAACCGATCTCGTCCATAAATTTATTGCCACCCAGGTGCATGCTCTCTTTGTTAAACGGCATAAAGCATATACCGTCTATGGCTTTTTTCTGTGAAAGTTCGAATGCGAATTTAAGGCCGGATAATGATGAGATGCCTCCGGCTGCACTTACCTTTGCAATGGGAACCTCTTCAATTCCTTTGATATCCAGATCGATATGCTGTGCGGTCTCTTGTGAGAAACTGTTCGTGAACTGACTGACGTGGGTGCGATGTATGTTTTCGCCCACAGCTGATTCGCCACGCTCGAATACCGACGGCGCACCTATAATTGCTATGTTTGCTCGATCGCGAACTTCCTGATCCAGTAGTAGCCTGACCATCAACTCTGGACCAATGCCAGCAGGATCTCCCTGTACTACACCAATGACGGGTTTAGTGTTTTTCATCTTTCAATTCTGTCTGATGGTCAGCAAAAACGCTTTGTATATTCTCGTAACCGGTGGCCAGGTGTGTCTTCAGGGCATCGGAGCAGGCACTTGCATCACGTGCCTCGAGTGCGGAGACAATGTCTGCATGCTGGCTTAATGTGGCAGCCCGGTTTACTTGCAGGCGTGATGAGATAAATCTGGCACGCCAGAGACGGCCGTTATAGGTGCGATGGGTAGATTGAAGTGCTGTGTTGCCTGATGCTGTGACTATGGCTTCGTGAAACTTCATATCGAGTTGGAAAAATGCGAGGCTGTCTGTGCCTTGTTCTGCGTTTGATGACTCTCGCATTGCGGTTTCCATCTGCCGAATGGCCTCTATCTCTTTGTTGGTGGCGTTTGTACAAGCCAGTGCACCGGCAAGTCCTTCGAGTGCGCCTTGCACCTGCAGTAGACTTTTGATCTCATCAAGTGACGGATCGCCGACTCTTGGTGGTTTGTTGGGTGCAATTTCAATGAGTCCTTCAGCGGCAAGTATGCGCAGCGATTCTCGTAATGGAGTGCGGCTGATACCGAGCGCCTCAGCGGTTTCTCTTTCGGGTATTGCTGCACCTGGTTTCAGTTTCTCCAGTAGCACCAGATCCCGTAGCTCATCGGCAACTCGTTCTGCAAGGCTCTTACGATCCAGTGGTTTAAATTCACGGTTTAGCAAGGTTTTTCTATCTCTGCTTTCATTGGGTGTTTTGGTGCGCGTAGTTAAAATTTTGTTGCGAGTGAATTGTATTCACTCAGTTATTTTAAAGTTATGAAGATGCTCTGTAGCTAGCTCAATGCCAAGACCGGGCAGATTATCGTCAAGTTGCAGGTAACCTTTTTCCGCTTCCGGGTCACCCTTGAAAATGTAGTAGAACAGTTCATTGCCGATCTCGACATCATAGACAGGAAACCATTCACTCATCGGGCAGTTAAAATTTGCCATGGTCAGGTGGTAGTTGTGCATCTGACCTGCATGCGGAATCACAGGTACCTGGTAGGCTTCTGCCAGTGCATTTATTTTTTGGGCGGCAGTGATGCCGCCTACGCGATTGGTATCATATTGAATTACGCTGACTGCTTTGGCATCGAGCAGTTGCTTGATACCCAGTAGTGAGAATTCGTGTTCGCCACCAGAGATAGGGATTGTCCCTGCATTTAGTTCAGCGTAGCCTGCAATATCGTCAGCGATAACCGGTTCTTCCAGCCAGCGTGGTTCATATTTTACCAGCTTTGGAATGATTCTTTTGGCGTAGTCCAGGTTCCAGCCCATGTAGGCTTCCAGCATCAGATCGCTTTCATAACCAACGACTTCTCTAATAGCTTCAACACGTTTCAAATTTTCTTTTACACCACGTGTGCCATCTTTGGGTCCGAACCCAAAACGTGTTTTAAACATACTGAAGCCGTTGTCCAGCCATTGCTGCGCTTCACTTTGCATTTTGTCTATGTCATCTGCATAGAGCTTGGAGTAGTAGCACGGAATGGTATCTTTAGTGCGGCCACCCAGCAGTTTAAACACTGGCTTGTCGGAGAGTTTGCCGATGAGATCCCACAGAGCAATGTCCACGGCCGAGATGGCAGTCATGCCTACACCTTTACGCCCCCAGGCGTGAGTGATGCGATACATTTTTTCCCACAGGTACGCATTGTCGTATGGGTCGTGTCCGACTATCAGCGGTGCAAGGTATTTGTCTATGGTTTCTTTGATCAGTGGCGGGCAAAGTGCGGCATTGCCGATCCCGATTGTACCGTCAGTGGCTTCCACTTCGCAGACCAGCCATTGATGAAAGCGGAACGAGCCCATGTTGTCACGGCCGGCTGAGCCCATTTCAGGCAAAGGATCGGATGCATTAGTGCAGAAGTTCGCCTGTGGTGGCACGGTGGGGCCGGTCCATTCATATAGCTTGGTGCGTACGGATTTGATTTTAGCCATGTTAATTTCAGCCGGGTTAATATCAGCACTAGCTAGTGCGGTTTGGTAGTGTTGTTTGAAAAACGGCTCCAGATTGACGGACCGAACAGCGCAAGTAAGGTCAGTAACAGAAACGCCAGTGTTAAGGGGCGAGTGACCATCAGCCACCATTTTTCATCAAGCATGACCATGGATTGGCCGAAGCGCTGTTCCAGCATGCCTCCAAGGATCAGCCCGATAGCAAGTGGTACAACAGAGAATCCATAACGACGCATGAAATATCCCAGTACACCGGCTATCAGTGCTACCCATACATCGAACATAGATTGTTCAAGCGCATAAGCCCCCACTATAGAAAACAAAAACACACATGGCCAAAGTATTTGTGTGGGTACCAGAGTTATGCGTGCAAAAACTTTGGCGCCGTATAGTCCGATGAACAAAAATAGCAGGTTAACGAACATCATTGACCAGAATATTGCATAAGCGAAGTTTGCCTGCTCGGTAAACATAGTCGGGCCGGGCCGTACTCCGTGTACTGTGAGCCCTGCCAGAATCACCGCGGCTGTTGCACTGCCTGGAATGCCAAGCGCCAGTGTAGGGACCATCGCGCCGCCCGTGGCAGCGTTGTTAGCAGCTTCAGAGCCGGCTATACCTTCTATTGCACCGTTTCCGAATTCCTCTGGAGTTTTTGACCAGCGTCTGGCTTCGTTGTAGCCGATCATTGAGGCAACTGTTGCACCCTCCGCCGGTAGTATGCCGATAAATGTACCGATGCCGGTTGAGCGTAATATTGTTTTCCAGACTTTTGCGTAATCTGCTTTGGTCGGTAGCTTGACTGACTTCATCATTATTCTTTCACGCACGGTATCCAGTGCGTTCGATTGAATCAGCAGTTCTGAAATACCGAAGATACCGATCATAACCGGTACGAATCCGATGCCATCGTAGAGTTCATGTGAGCTGAAAGTGAAACGTTCGACTGTAGTCAGGTTATCGACACCGACCAGTGCCAGAAATACACCCAGTGCGCCGGATATAAGGTTCTTTACCGGCGACCCGTCGCCAATAGTCGCAAGCATCGATAAGCCGAATAATGTCAGTGCAAAGTATTCTGGCGGTGAAAACTGATAAGCGGCTTGTGCTAGCAGCGGTGCGGCGAACATCAGGCATATCACACTTAAGACACCACCGATAGTCGATGAGACCACGGCCAGTCCGAGTGCACGTCCTGCTTCACCACGCTGTGCCAGGGGATAGCCATCAAGACAGGTAGTGGCACTTGCCGATGTGCCAGGTGTATTAATCAGTATCGCGGTTATTGCACCGGCAAAAGTTGCGGAACAATAGATCGCGGTCAGTACTGCAATGGCGGGAATCGGTTGCATGGTCAGAGTGAAAGGTAGTAACAATGCAGCACCGGTGGTGGCGTTTAGGCCGGGTAGTGCACCTATTATCACACCACCCAGTGTTGCGAGCACTAGAAGCATTAATAGGCTAGGGTCAGCAAGAGACTGCAACCCCTGAAGTAATGCTTCCATGGCGGTCTATCCGTACCACAAGTTAGTTAACAGCCCGCGTGGAAAGCGGATTTTAAAAACCAGATCAAATAGAAAGAAGATAACGATAGGTACCAGTAGCCCGACTATGGCAATAAAAACTGGCCTGCGTTCGCCCCAGTACACAGTCAAAGCAACTGCGAAGAGGCTGAGGGCGATAAACAAATCGATGCTGCACAAGGCCACAAATACTGCCATCAGAACAATTGTGCCAGGTGTTTTCTTGCCCATGGGTTCAACAACGGTGACTGGATCCCGCCAAGCCATATATGCAGTCATTAAAATGATGGTAGCGCACACAAGTTGTGGAAATTCGGCCGGTTGAATACCGCGTTTTAGAATTGGTGGCATCTTGTCGAATGACAGGCTTAGCCAGATTGCTGCAATGCAGAAAGCGACGATAAACAGCGCTACCAGCCAGGATTCAGGAGTGCGTTGTGCGCGTGTTGTAGGCATTAGTTTATTTTAGGTCGGTAAAAAAGCGCGGCTCTCAATTCATTGAGAGCCGGCTACTGAGCTGAAGGATCAGGTGTGGCCCGGGATATTGTCTACTCAATAAACCCGAGTTCTTTAAGCGCTGCCTCCATCTCTTTTACCGTTGTTTCCACTTGTGCACCCCAGACGTCAGAGCCCGCAACCGACGTGGAATCAAGCCCGACCGAGGTCAGAAAGCCCTGATAGACAGTATGGTTCATTGACTTAACCAAAGCGTCTTCAAGTTTTTTCGCTACATCGGGTGGAGTGTCTTTGTGTACTGCAAAGCCACGTACTGTAGAAAAACTTACCGGGATGCCGAGCTCCTTTGCGGTCGGTACGTCGGCTATCTTTGCCATGCGTTCATCGGCGAGTACGACAGTCGGGCAGATCTCACCCGCTTCAATCTGAGCGCTGGCTTCCGCAAGGTTTAGAACACCTGCATCTACAGCTCCGGCGACCAGTTGTGTTGCCAGCTCACCACCGCCATCGAAAGGCAACATCTTCGGTGTCATCAGGCCGCCTTTCTTGGCAAACATAAAGGCAGAGACATCATCAATGTTGCCGAGATGCGTGACACCGTAGGTGATAGGCGCTTCTTTTTGTTTGGCGACAAAATCCTCGGCGCCTGCATAGTTGCCACACTTGGTCATTAAAATTTGTGGATCATCTGTGCCTCGAGCGAGTGGCAGCAACTCATCGATAGTCATACCGCCTTTGCCTTTAGCCATCACTGCTGCGTGGCCGACTGTAAAGGTCAGAATGGTGTAGCCGTCAGGCTCGAGAGTTTTGTAGTGTTCCAGAGCTGCCGCACCACCACCGCCTTTTTTGTTGACGATGATCATGTCCTGACCTAATTCGCGTCTGGCACGAAGCATCATCATGCGGGTTGTAACATCTGTGCCGCCACCGGCGCCGGCATGGGTGACAACTTCAATCGATTTATTCGGAAAGTCTTCCGCGGATACAAATTGAGATGCGGTTAGCAGTGCCGTAGCCGAAACACCAGCCACCAGCACACTGCGAAAATTCGCCATGTTCATAATTCCTCCTCCAGGATTTTTCAGCAATTCTTGCCGAGGTGCTATCTAGCCAGTTTTTTGTTATACCTGTCAAGGGTATTCGGTATACCAAACTACAATTAGTAATAAGCATGGATGCACATTTAGCTGAATGGAGTGGGTCTGAGGTGAACTTAATCGTCTTACAGTGTCTGCATATGTACGGAACGTGCCGGTAAATGGTTCGATAATGAAGGAAATCTATGTTACAGCCAGTTAGTGCCGGTATTTACCCGATGCTGTATTCGTTTTTTGATGCTCAAGGTCAGTTAAGGTTGGATGCTTTCAAAAAACAGATCGATGCAGTACTTGCCTCCGATGCAACCGGGCTTGCTATTCTTGGCCTGGGTACCGAGGTCTCCAAGCTTTCACCGCCAGAACACCTTCAAGTGCTTGATGTAGTCAGCACCTATCTGGCGGGCAGGGTACCATTATTTGTCACTGTATTTGGCAGTACAGCAGATGTGCAAATTAATTTTGCTAAGCGAGCGGTCGATGTCGGGGCTAGTGCGTTGCTGTTGCAACCGCCGATGACAGGCAATGACCAGTATCATGATGAGTCTGAGTTATCCGGGTTTTTCTCCGATGTCATTTCTTCGGTAGATTGTCCGGTCGGAATTCAGAATGCACCGGAATTTCTTGGTTTTGGACTCAGTGATGATTCATTAATAGCTCTGGCCAATCGTCATGGCAACTTTGCTGTTGCCAAGCTCGAGTGTTCTGCTGTTGCGCTTCATCGTGTGGCAGATGCGTTGCGGGATAGTGTGATGGTTTTTAACGGGCGCTGTGGTCTTGAATTACCAGACAATTTAAGGGCCGGTGCACAGGGTCTGATTCCAGCACTGGAATCTGTAGATAAAACCAGCGCTATCTACAACGCGTTTGTATCTGGTGATCAGGATAGTGCAGATAATATCTACGCAGATCTATTGCCAACGTTATCTTTTATCATGCAAGG
>CAZNOB010000233.1:0-6560 GCA_964574535.1 uncultured Granulosicoccaceae bacterium
GGTCACTACGGTAATATTACCAAAAGGCTTGTATCAGCATATTTTGCATGCGATAAAGCGTATTAGCGCGTTGTTAACATCAGGTTCCACGGGTATTCATATGACAGATATTCGCTTCTATTTTGAGAGTAATGACAAACATGGGTATGTAGGCGTTATTGAGAAAAGCCCGCTTATCAGGGGTGAGATCGTATCGCAGAATGCGGGCAGTACAAATCCCGGTATTTATTACCAGGTGGGTGGGGGTGGATTAAACGGCGCTTTCAGCTCTGCTCTTGGCTCCCAGGTCAAAGTCGTTAATCAGAAACTGGTTTCGGAATACAATAGTCTTGGCATCGGTTCGGGCGCATGGGAAAAAGACAGCATCACTCCGCCGAATCCGCTACCGCTTACCTCATTGCTGGTACCGATCAACCTCGATGATGAACACACTGACAAGACCAGCGCTATGATGTACTCCGTAGGTCCCGTATTGAATTCCGGTGGGCTAATAGCAGCTGAGCTCGCTAACTATACCCGGATTTACACAGACGCAATGACCCGTATTGCAAATAGTGATCAAAATTTCGCAGGTTTTCGTATTACTTTGTTGTCTTCTGGCATTTACCGTGGCGGTGCACCTATCGGCCCCTTTGCAGATATGGCAGCTGGTGCAGTCATTGATGCAATCACTAACAGTGTGAAAAGTAATACCGCCAAACTCGGTGGGCTTAGTATTTTGATTAATACCGATGACTATCCTACGAAACACCGTAGTGATAAAAAGCTCTACCCTAAAGAGCGTATCGGCTTTACTAATGCTGCGGTTGCCCGTAATGCAACTGATGTAACCTGGGGTGGATTTACTATTTCCGTGTGAATTCGATATCGTCAAGTGCTGAAAAGTTAAGGAATAAAATGCAATTTATATCCTGTTCTTAGCGGGTATCTATTATCTGACGGGATAGTTGTAGTGGAAGAAAGCCGGGCCGGCAAATTGTCGGCCCGAAAACTCTACCCCTTAACACAAACAACCTGCTTTAGGGTATGCACTACATCTACCAGATCGCGTTGATTTTCCATCACGGTATCGATGTCCTTGTACGCACCCGGGATCTCATCAATAACGCCTGAGTCCTTGCGACACTCGACACCATCTGTCTGTGTTTTCAAATCACTGGTGGTGAACGCTTTCTTTGCAGCGGTTCGGCTCATTGTACGTCCGGCTCCGTGCGAACACGAGCAAAACGAATTTGCGTCGCCTTTGCCTTTTACGATATACGACTTCGCACCCATACTGCCAGGTATGATGCCGAGCTCGCCGTCACGTGCACTGATTGCTCCCTTGCGGGTCAGATACACATCTGCACCAAAGTGCTTTTCAATGGCCACGTAGTTGTGGTGGCAGTTGATCGCCTCTTTGGTCACGGTGAACTCAGGCAGCACTCCTTTCAGCGCTTCAACAGTCATACGCATCATTTCTCTACGATTCCACATCGCGTAGTCCTGCGCCCAGTGAACAGCAAAAACGTAATCATCAAAGAATTCGGTTCCTTCATCAAAGTACGCGAGATCTTTATCGGGCAGATTGCGCTGCAGACGTTCGATATCTTTGCGTGCCAGTTGAATGAAGTAACGCCCGATCACGTTGCCGATACCACGGCTGCCGGAGTGCAGCATCACCCACACATCTTTGTTCTCATCCAGACAAACTTCGATAAAATGGTTGCCGCCGCCCAGAGTGCCCACTTGCTGCGACCAGGTGCGTGACAACTGCTTCACCATTTTTCCGATCTTCGGGTGCTTTGCCAGAATAGTTTCCAGCCCGCCATCCAGCGCCTGAAGCGTTGAGCGTTTTGCCTTAACCGTTTTGTGCATCGCAAAGCCGACCGGTACGGCATCTTCAATCGCTTGACGTAGGGGCTTCAGGTTGTCGGGTAACTGACTGGCGTTAAGTGAGAGTCTCACCGCGTTCATTCCGCAGCCGATATCAACACCGACTGCTGCAGGGATAATGGCACCACGGGTAGGGATGACTGATCCTACAGTAGCACCAATTCCTCTATGTACATCCGGCATTGCAGCGATATGGCTGTGAATAAACGGCAGCTCGGCTATTTTTGCCAGCTGGTCAATTGCACCGTGATCTATGTCATTGGTGTAAATGTTGACAGGGACCTTTCCCTTTTTTATCACTTTTTGTATAGGCATGCGCCTTTCCTCTAAAAAAATCCCCGGTCATACGACCGGGGTGACTTCTCAATACGGTTAGTTACGGATCACCAATTTTGACGAGATCCTTCATAACACCATCCATTCCACCGAATACGGTGATTCGATCAACTTGAGTGGTCACTTTTTCAAGTGCCTCAAGTTCCTTCAGCCTCACCAGTACCGGGTTTTCTGCCATTAACTTTGCAGTGTTCAGCAACGAACGGGTCGCTGCTGTTTCTTCCCTGCGCCTGATGTTGTTGGCCTGAGCGGTCTTTTCAGCTGCAACTACCTGGTTCAGAATATCCTTCATTTCACCGGGTAAGATCACATCCTTAACACCGACACTGTTTAGTTCGATACCAACAGCATTGAGCCTGTTACTCACATCAGCAGCGATGGTCTGATCCAGTGCGGTTTTATCTGCCAGCAACTGATCAAGTGTCTGCGAACCGACAGCACGGCGTAGTGCCAGCTGCAATTCACGGTATACATACTCGTCAATGTCACCCAGTGAATCCTCAGCGGTCGCCGGATCTGCGATCTTGTAAATCGCAGACAGGTTAAGCCTCAGGCTCACTCTGTCTTTGGTCAGGATTTCCTGCCCCGAGACTTCAGTCAGAATCATTTGCGTATTCATTACCCTGGCAGTCAGCTTTCGCTTAAATTTCCAGTACAGGTAATAACCCGGATCAAGTGTCGCCATACGTACGCCGCTTTCGTATAGAAAGCCGACCTGCTTTTGTTGAACATCGACACCCAGCACCGCACCGATTTCTGCAGCACGCTTTGCAAGTTTACCGGTGCGACCGATTCCTTGAGCCAATTGCGTCTCGACTTCAACAACCTGCGAAGTATCGATGCGATTGACAACGATGTCGACCAGACCTTTCCAGTACATCACGACAGAACCTGGTGCCAGTAGATCCACCAGCTTGTTATCTTGATACACAACACCCGCCTCGTTGTCTGATAGATCAGCAATGGTGAAGTGTTTTGCTGCAAGTTCCGGATTGGTCTTGATCAGTGTTTCAATGTGTGGATACCGGCTCTGCGCATCTAAAATAGAAACGACTTCTATACGGGAACCGCCGAGTACAGGCACATGCCAGTAAACGCCGGGCGATAGAATATCAACAATGGCTTTGTCTCTGATCATCAGTCCGCGTTCGGTAGGAGAGATGACAGTCCGGATTTTCATTTTATAACTCCTTACTTCAATGCCTCAAAGCGAGGCGTGTCCCGCTTCAGGCCCATCCTGAAGCAGGTAAAAAATAGAATCAGACAGACCCCACACTGAAGCCGTGGGTGAAAACGTGGTTCATCGCGGACCAGAGTCTATGAGCATCACTTGTAAACACGTGTAGTGATTGTTTGCGATGTCCAACAGTTTCTCAGGCTGGCGATGAACCTTGATCGCCACTCAAAACAACTGCAATGCTGTGTCCGATTTGGACGCTACAGATCTGTGATCTATACCGTGTCACCCATTCACAGGGGTCTGTCTTCGTAGCCGTTTCCGGCCGTTGTACCAAGTTGTGCCTTGGAGGCGGAGCGGATCCGTGTGAGGGAAGCCGCGAGTACGGGACTCGAACCCATAACATTCAGAATCATTGTCTGATGCTCTACCATTGAGCTAACTCGGTATGCTATGGCCTCGATGATCTCTGTATACACAATGAGAATGTCAGTCAGACACCCCTGTGCACAGGGCAGGCATACAGAACCTGCGCCGCTGAGATCAGCTTAACCAGAACATTCTGTTGGGCTTCTTTTTTCAACGCGCAAAAAAAAGCCCCGGTTGGAGACCAACCGGGGCTGTTAAATCCTGCTGGCCACGTAGCCAGCAATTATTCAAGCTACGATATTATTTTTGATCATCACCGCTGTTGCGCATGGCACTTATGTAGAACACAGGTGCGCATGTATCAACACAGAGAGGCGAACATATAGCGTGCTGCTCTGTGGTGATGACATTGATTGTTGATTGATATAGTTTCACTTTATTCGTTGCTCGAAATGCTGTTGTTGGTAAGTCAGGGGGCGGAATTATAGAGAGATGAAAAAGTATGTCAACAGTTTGGGGGAAATAAAATGTGTTGCAGTACAGAACACAGAAACTTAACGATATACATTTAATTCCGCGTTCTTAAGAAAGATTGTTAGTTGTCAGTGGTTATCGGAAGCCTTTTTTGCTGTGGTTTCAGTATCAAAATCGTTAGTCCTTATTTTAGCCGGCTTAATCACAATAAGGAGGCATTACAGTAATTTTGAATAGTGCCTGACGGCAGGCTGGGGCCGTAGACGCCATGCGTACACGACCCGTTTAAGATTGATTGTTATGGTTAGATGCGTGGACGTGAGGTGCGAGTATAAGAGCCCGCACATTAAACGCCCACTTGTAGTTGCGGATCCCTTTACTGGTGCTCCGCTGGTAGAATAGAAAGAATTTTGCTACTCATAGTGCACCATCAGTATGGGCCGAGCCAGTTCCTCTGGATGTTCACGCGATCCGTACACAGGCGTACTGCCATTGTTCAGCGTAGATACGATTCTGATAGATAACTTTGCATCGCTTGCAAGGCCATTACGAATGATATTCGTAACATCAATTTCTATATCGTCGCCGTGACTCCAGGTAGCAAGCACTACTGAACCTTCCGGATTATTTGCACTGGATATCGTTGTCTCGTTCCAGCCGTTGTCGGTGACCAGCTCAGCTTGATATGAACCCGCTTCCTTGTCCAGCGCAAGTGAATGCAGTTTGACGACTGCCGAGCTCACGCTGGTGCTAAGGGATGACACATTGAATCGAAGATATGCCTCACGAGTAAAGTTCGCGTTGGCATTCTTGACTAACAGTTCAGGGTCTGAGCCAAAGTTTGTATCATCCTGAAAGTAGGCATCTGCCTCTGCGGGTAGTATGACATCCGGTTCCGGCAGGGAATCGACATAAGAGATGTACGGATAGATTGAGGTGTTCAGGTCACGCATGGTCTCCAGCAGGTCCGAAAACAAGACGCCATCAGCAGAGAGAACACCTTTGTTTCCTTTTTCGTCATCCTGATACTTAAACCAGTGCCAGCCTACCGTGTTGCCGCTGTTAACCATGCTGGTGACAAAGTTATGATGAAATGCTCCTCGGGATTCCTGACTATCAACGCGCCAGCCTGCACCAATATCAACTTCCGGTTGATCTGATTCCATCGCGTAGAACTCAGTAACAAGTACTGGTTTGCCAGTCCATTCTACGATGTTGGCGATTTCTACATCTCTTGTTCCCCAGCGGTGGTAGTGATTTATTGCGATGACATCCATGTATTGACCTGCAATTCTCATAAACCCTTCAGTGCGCCTCCACGACCTGTTTAGCCGAGGTCCAAGATACATATGGTTGGGATCAACAGCTTTTATCGCAGGGCCTACGGCTGAAAAGTAGGCTTCTGCCATCAACTCGGTATATTCATCAACATCCAGATCGTTGTAGTTGTTGGCAGTCTTGCCGCGGCTTTGTAAAAAATTTGATGCAGCGATATAGTTTTTATCAGTTGGATCATCTATCTCGATGTGGGCGTCCAGTCCATTGACAGTCCACGATAGCTCGTTGTCTGAAAAGTACCCAAAAACGTTGGGATCATTTATATATTTTGCAAAAACCTGTGCATTTTCCTGAGCGAAGGTAACAAACGCGTCGTCAAAAACAGGCATCTCTATTCGAGGATTTCTGTCCCGTCTATATTCAGCCAGAAAGCTGAACCTTGGTGTGTAGGCTAGCGGTGTTTGCTCCTGTCGGGATGATTCAACTACGCCTTCATCACTCCAGTTTCCCATGCCGTTAAATCCGTTATTGGTAAGCAACTCATGGATCTCATCGGGGGTGAGATCGTCAAGGTTGATGCTGGTAATGGCTTTATGAATAAACAGGTAGCCCTCGGGGTCGATAGCCCACCATCGGCCATCAATTTTTTCAACACGAAAAAAACCGGTGGCGGTTCTTTTCTGTTGTTTCCACCCGCCGTACCGACTTAACTCAATCTCATCCTGATTATTGTTCAGATTTATAGCCCGGCTGCCGGTGAATGGAAGCCATTCGTTATCTGTGTAGGTTACGGTTGCCACATCCTCGATTTGGAATAGTGTTTGTGAGCTCCCAATTGGATCAGTTGGTTCCGTCGGTTCCGTCGGTTCCGTCGGTTCCGTCGGTTCCGTTGGTTCGGTCGGTTCCGTTGGTTCGGTCGGTTCCGATGGTTCGGTCGGTTCCGATGGTTCGGTCGGTTCCGTTGGCTCGGTCGGTTCCGGTGGTTCAGTCGGCTCCGGTGGTTCAGTCGGTTCCGGTGGTTCAGTCGGTTCTGATGGTTCTGTTGGTTCTG
>CAZNOB010000233.1:6660-7861 GCA_964574535.1 uncultured Granulosicoccaceae bacterium
GGTGGTTCAGTCGGTTCCGGTGGTTCAGTCGGTTCTGATGGTTCTGTTGGTTCTGATGGTTCTGTCGGTTCCGATGGTTCTGTTGGCTCCGAAGGCTCTATTGGTTCCGAGGAGTCTGTCGGATCTGTTGTTGCCGTTTCATCCTCACCGTTGATAGAACCAGATCCGCAGGCCTGGAGAAACAGGCTCGACAGGGCGAGAATCATAAGCGATCGCCTGGTTTCCCGAGCTATGTTCAGCATGTTAGTTTCCAAGAAATTAGTTTACGTGTGCGGACAACTGCATGTCCGGGAAGCTGTTTTGACCGGCATGCAGTTGCCACGAGATACCGAGTACACATTTAATCAATGAATTGCTGCATGACAGTGGCATATCTGCTACCAAAGGTGCGCATGGAAGCTGCATCAAAGTGTGTACCGTCCAGTGTGGTTAGACTCTCCGAGCTAACCCAGTCAACTTCGCTGGCCCCAAAATCTGCATCACTTACCTGCCGGAGATCGTTGTTGAAATTATTATTTTTATCAACTTGAAACAGCTGGCCAACAATAAAAGGCACTTCTCCTAATTCACTACGATATTCTTCAATCATCTCTGCAAGAGAAGTGAAATACCAGGCGGGGTATGATCCGTCGCTACTCGATACATTGCCTTCTCCCTGATGCCACAAGATACCAGTCAGCGCACATGAGCAGGCAGCTTCAGCATCCTTTACCCTTTGCACTGAATTTTCGAAAAAACCGGTGTCTCTGTCTTTCTTCCACTCAGTGATTTTTGTGCCGCCCCGCGAATTCGCTACAAGATATACCTGGCGGCCATTGTCCTGATTCATTGCCTTGCCAAACTCAAGACCGAGATGCACACCTTGCTCGAGTGTTTTTCTAACTCCCGAGAATTCGTTGAGGGGCTGCGTTGCAGTTACAAAGGTATTTCCGTCGGTAAAAAGAAGAACCTCACTGGATGGTGCATCAGCTCCCTCATGGTCAAAGTTGGTGTCTCTTCCGGCGGAGTTTGACTGACCGATAATCAGGTATAGGTCAGCGTTTGGCGTATCAGCATCAGTTTCTGTATCTTCGCCAGGCTGTTCTTCAGTATCGTCACCGGGCTGGTTTTCAGTGCCCTCAGTGGGTTGTTCTTCGGTATCGTCACCGGGCTGGTTTTCAGTGCCCTCAGTGGGTTGTTCTTCGGTATCGTCGTCGGGCTG
>CAZNOB010000234.1:0-3728 GCA_964574535.1 uncultured Granulosicoccaceae bacterium
AGCCGTTTCACACCAACAACGCACGCACCGTCAGAAAGATCGCGTGCATTCAGTGGTTCGCAGTAGCGCTTGTTTCTGGATGGGCACTAATTAGTCTTCGCATCCTAACATCCAGCCCCATGGCAGTTATGCACCAAAATTCAGCTGTACTCTCACCAGCGAATGACCTATCATGTCATTACATTAAACATGAGCTCAATTGGGCGACGAGTGGTTACATGTTCTGGCATAACAGACTTATCCCTGCGGCGTTAATAGCTTGCTGGCTGGCTGCTTGCGGAAGTGAACAAACAAATGAATTTGATGATTCAAACACCACTCCCGAGTCTAATAACAATACAGCCGTCTCTGGTGACAGCATCGATGGGAACAATAGTTCTGATCAACCGGGTAACACTACAGGCGACAATGACAACAATTTACCTGCAGACAGTACTGAGCAACTGGTTGAAAAAATTCAACGGGTAAGTTTAGGTGCGGATAGCACAGAGCTAAACGATGACTCCGGACAGGTTGACGGGATGTCTCTCGCAAGAGTCAGCAGTGACGGGCGTTTTGTCGCATTTACCACTGTTGCCAGTAACGCGATTGCTGATGATCAAAACGGATTTAGCGATGTCTTCTACAGAAACAGATCAACTGGAGAAATACGCAAAATAAGCATTGGTGCGAACGGTGAGGCAACAGACAACCACAGTTCATTAAACGATATGACTCCTGATGGCAGATACCTGGTGTTCTCCAGCAATTCCACAAACATAGTACCGTCTGGTACCAGAGGTGCAGCCCAAGTATACAGGCACGACACACAAACAGGAGAAACACTGCTGGTCAGCCAGAATAGCGCTGGGCAGGCGGGCAACGACGCCAGCATCGACGCACAGATTTCGGCCGACGGACAAACCATTGTCTACCGAAGTTTCGCAAATAATATAATTGAAGCAGATACAAACGGATTTGCGGACGTGGTTATTTTCAACGCACAAACAATGCAGTCTGCTTCGATGACAGTAAACAACTACCTCGATTTTGAAAATAGATCAGTAACGCATGATTTTACTGCTGATGGAACAACTATTCTCCTCAGCCTGGGTGACAATTTCTCAGATGGTAGAGGGATAACACTACTTCACAAACCAGAAACTGGCGAACTGGAAGACATTGAACACGAATTCGGGATTAACAGTGCCTTTGTTCCAAAATTTATCAGTGACAATGGCGAATACATTGTCTACTCCGACAGAATCTCCAATCAAATATTCAGGTTAAACTTATCAAACAGAACAAGCCAGTTAGTGAGCGTGAATACAACAACAGGAATTAACGTAAACCCTGATATTAGCGCCGATGGTCGGCACATCTCCTACCAGAATTTCACTACCGGAAATATATACCTTAGGGATATGTCTTCAGAACAGACTGTGCAAGCCACATTTGGCTTGAATGGTACGGCGCCAAACGGCGACAGCGGGTCGGCAAAAATGATTGGAGACGCAGGACTCATTGCCTTTAGAAGCAGAGCTTCAAACCTGGTAGAGAATGATAATAATTTCAAGCAAGACATTTTTATCTACCGCACAAACCTATAGATCTTTTACCAAAGCAATTGAGGCCCTGAACAACCAGACATAAAAATGTAGTGTCATTCGCTGTGATCATATAGCGAACGGTCAAATACCGACCACTGCATTTAGTCCACCATTATTGTACCGTCACATTGCTGCCGTTCAGTCACATTCCTTCAGCACAGCTACTTTTTATATTTGACAAATAACTCGCCTAATAAAAAAGTTCAGTTACCGCCCTGCTGTTAAGCATCAGCTTACCCCCGCTGTACCGCTTTAACATTAAAATCCGCACTGCCATCTACAATCAGGTCATTAACTTACTTTTCGACTTTTGAAAAGTGACTCCACCTGAGGGGCATGTTGCTTTTGGTCTTCAAAAATGAAAACCTCCGGCAGGAACCATTATTTCCTGGCAGGCTTCTCTGAAATCCATAAAAATATAGTGCCTGTAACAACAGCCTGCCCATTAACATCTGTAGCGACCACAGTAACCGGCAGGTCTCCCGGCACCCAGCCATCAGCAGGTACTGTCGCCGTGCAAAGGATATCGGTTTCGCCTTTATTGGGGTACTGCAATTCCATACCCTTCGGTATCCAGCGCAAGTGCGCCGGAATGGAAGCCTCCGCCAAAAAGCCCATGGCCATTTCCAACCCGTTGGCAATCGCTATTATATGCATGGTGCCGATATGGTTCTGCACACGTTTACGCTTACGCACCAACACCTGGCATTTATTCGGCTCCAGCAATTCAACTCGCGGAGAGACAGACCGGAAATACGGTGCTTGTCTTGCAGCAAATGAAGAGAACATCTGACGGCCAAACGGAAAACGTAACGCCTTACGGTATAGCCCCAGTACATAGTTTGGTTTTTGCGTCATCAACAGTCTCCACGATGTATGAACCCGTCACAATCGGCATGCCCGGGCTTACCATCCCGATTGTTTCTGATAACATACCAGCGTGCAACAGGGACACTATAACATTGGGCTGCCAGCCTGGGCCTTCCCCGGCTGGCATGGCCGTTATTTCAACAGTACTCCATCGGCACTGGCAAGTTATGCCAGTGTGTTTAATACCGTTGAAGGCAACACCACTTTTTATCATGTTCCTGACAAACAGTCAGTTGCCAACTGGCAGGAAGCAGTACAACACACAGAATTTCAATTTTGCTTTAAATTCCCCCGCACGGTAACCCATCAGCGTTCACCGGATAAACAAGCACTGAATCTGTTTCTCAAACGAATCGCTCCACTGGGATCCAATATCGGACCCTTTTTATTGCAGTTTCCGGCGACTGTCGGACCGGCAGATATCCCTTATATGGATAGCCTGATTCAACAGTTGCCCACTGAATATCGCTACGCTTTGGAAATTCGGCACCCCGACTTTTTCACAAACCCTGAACTAATTGAGCCACTGATAGAAAAACACCAACTGGGACGTGTGATCATGGATACACGACCAGTGTTTAACGGTGATCGCCACCACCCTGAAGTACTGGCTGCGCTACACGCCAAACCAGACTTGCCGGTACTGAGCCAGGCCTATAACAAAATGGTTTTTGTGCGTTTACTGCTCCACCCTGACCTGATCAGCAATGACCCGTATATAACGCAATGGGCCAGCAGAATAGCAAAAGCGCTTTCCCTTGGCGCAAGTTGCACTATGATGATTCACTGCCCTAACAATCAACATTGCCCTGAGCTGGCAGTTGATTTTCATGAAAAGCTGCGGGCGTTAACGCAGCGCATTGATCCACTACCACCCTGGCCTGTTCCACAGCAACAACATTTACTGTAATGGTTTTAGCACTTGCTACCGCAGCACAAAACAAGCTGTACGGTTATTTGTTTCGCGCCGCCTGAAGCTGCTGACGGTAGTCGAGTATCCGTTGCTTTAACCCTGGTTCTGCGGCAGAAGCTACAAGCGCGGCCATATCGCTGGCTCTGGAATCAATCACGGTTAGATCCATTAATGTGTTTAGCGAAGTTTCCGGCAACGCCATAGCACGTTGCTGTACCCGCAAAATCAATGAAGCCCAGTCTGGCTGAGCGGAAATTTCATTAATTAAACCCATCGACAAAGCAGTCTCTGCATCTGCAATTTTGGTGTCTATCAGCAGGTCTCTGGCGGCATCTGTTCCGATGAGTCGGGCTAAA
>CAZNOB010000234.1:3828-7844 GCA_964574535.1 uncultured Granulosicoccaceae bacterium
TTTGGTGTCTATCAGCAGGTCTCTGGCGGCATCTGTTCCGATGAGTCGGGCTAAACGTCGAGTACCAAGCGCTATACCGAACTGCCAGCCCGGCATACGAAAGGTGGCTCCCGGTGCTGCAACCCGGTAGCCACCCGCTGCGACAATATCAGCACCCGCCCCTACTGCATGCCCCTGCGCAAGAATCAACACGCTGCAGGGTGCGTGGTGAATCATTTGCAACAGAGTTTCCAGACGCACAAACCGATGCAACAAATCACCATCACTGAGGGAGTCGATAGTCGATAGATCAAAGCCTGCACAAAAGTTTTTACCGTTGGCTTTGATGACACAGAGCCTGATTGAGTTAGCATTGGTCAGCGCATTAATCATCGCCTCAACCAGTTCTGGTGTCAGTGAATTTGAAGCCTCCGGGCGGTTGAGAGTCAAGATCAGCTGTTGTTCTTTCTGCTCAATCAACAGATTGCTGTCGGCGTTCATACCTTGCCTGCCTGACGATCACTGATCTCTTGCAGAATGGCCTCGGTATGTTCACCCAGTTCCGGAGGACGTCTGTTTATCGGCGTGGTGGTATCATTTATTCTTAATGCGGGTCCAAAGGTTTTCGTGATCGCGCCATTGGCTAATTGCAGCGGTTGCACCCAGCCCATGTGCTGTACCTGTGGGTCTTCCAGCGCCTGTGAATAGGTGTTGATCGGGCTGCAAGGCACACCAGCGTTATTGAATGCCGTGATCCAGTGCTCTGCCGATTCACTGGCAAATATTAATTCCAGTATTTCTTTTAGAGCAGTTTGATTTTTGGCACGCAACACCGGAGAGGCGAATCGTTCATCGGTTTTCAAGTCTTCACGCTCGACAACATCGCACACCAGGCACCATAAGTTATTGTTGCCTGCCGCCATACCGAAATACCCTTCACCTGCTTTAAACGCCTGATAAGGAGCGTTTCGGGGATGGGCTGACCCCAGCTTTGCAGGGTTTTTCCCGGTACCAAAGTACTCACTGGTCTGCAACGCCCCTACCGCCAGAGTAGCACCCAGCATTGCCACATCAATATGCTGCCCTTTATTAGTGGTCTGTCGTTCGACTAATGCACTACTGATACCGAACGATCCATATAAAGCAGACACAAAATCACACAACGGTACACCACACTTCACGGGTGCCCCGCCCGGCTCTCCCGTTACACTCATCACGGCGGCCATGGCCTGCATGGTTAAGTCAAAACCGCCTTGCGTGGCGCGCGGACCGGTTTGACCAAACGCTGAAATAGAACAATATATTAATTGCGGTTTTTCAGCTGACATCTTCGCATAATCAATGCCCAGTCTTGTCATCACACCAGGTCTGAAGTTTTCAATCACCACATCACTGTCAAGTATCAGGCTACGGGCTGCAGATACACCTTCAGTGGTTTTAAGGTCCAGCACAATTGAACGTTTGTTGCGATTGACTGAGGCAAAGTTTTCGCTGAACCCGTCGGTCACCGGTGGCCACATGCGCATGGCATCACCGGCGGGGCGTTCAACCTTGATCACATCGGCCCCCATATCGGCAAGCAGCATGGCACAAAACGGCCCGGCGGCGATTTCACAAAACTCGATGACTTTAATACCCTGCAGTGCAGACATAGTTACCTGACTATTTAAAGTGGAGAACGATATGGTTCAGGCAGCCAGTCATCTTTTTCGATGAGGTCAGCTACCAACTGCTGACCTGTCAGTGAAAACTTGCGCTTAATCGGTATCAGAATCTAAAACTAAAATGGTGAAAAGCTGATTATAAGTTCTGAATCTGGCGGCGTTCCGCATGGGGTCAATTCTCTGGATGGCGAGTTAACAGGTGTAGTTCATGCCCAGCCGTCCACCGTCAACGTAAATTGTTTCACCGGTAATGTAGCTTGCTTTATCGCTGGTGAGAAACGCGACAACATCACCAATTTCACGCGGGGTGCCAATACGTTTCATTGGAGTACGGGACATCACCGTCTTCATCGCATCGGGGTTTGCGTTGACACCAGCCATCATTTCAGTGTCAATTGATCCCGGCCCCACAGCGTTTACCCTGATGCCATGCTCTACCAATGCCAGAGAAGACGCTTTGGTCAACTGCATCACGCCACCTTTGGACGCACTGTAAGCTGCGATTGTCGGTATAGCTACCACAGCGTTAATCGACGACATATTCACAATCGAACCCTGGATCTTGTGTTTAATCATATTTTTTGCGGCACGTTGCAACGCTACAAAAGTGCCTATTAAATTGACATTGATCACATCGGTAAATTGCTCGACTGATGTTTCAAGAAAATCACCTGGTTTTGCGATACCTGCGTTGTTTACCAATATAGATACCCCGCCGTATTCTGAATCTATTTGGTCGAACAGGGTATTGACCTGATCCGGCTTACCCATATCGCAAACAAGGGCAACTGTATCCGCACCAAGCTTTTCGGCTGCCGCTTTGACACCGGATTCATTGATATCAACCAGAATAAGTCGGGCGCCGTTTTCAGCGATGGATTCTGCGCAGGCGTAGCCAATTCCCTGGGCGGCTCCGGTGACAATTGCGATGGGTTTATCTGACATAGTGGTTTATTCCGGGTATTTAGTCGGGATTGTGAGTGTCGTGTGTTTGGCTGTTGCGATCAAGGGTTTCGTTCTTCGCTCAACGGGGTTGGGCTCCCACTGTGCGCCCCTTGGCATGTATCTTAAAAACTATTTAGCACCTGATTAGCTGTAAATGCCGTTTGATATAATCTGGATACTACCGGAGCAGTACGTACCGTTGAAAGTGGTGTAATAGGTAGCGGCAAGTCTGCTTTATCAAGTCCGGTCAACAAGTCTGCTAATGCTCTGCCAAACAAGGTGCCGGTAGTAATTCCGCGCCCGTTATATCCGATTGTCGTGTATAGATTCGATTCCAGCTCATAGATGCGTGGCAAATGATCAGGTGTCATGGCTATTTGTCCGTGCCATGCCTCTTCAAATTCTACCGGCCCCAATGAAGGGAAAATGCGTTTTATCTGTTTTCTTGCCCAACGCTGCGACAAGCCCTTGTCAATACCACCGACCACCTTGCCCATACTGCCGAGCATTAACCGATCAAACGCATCCCGCCTGATATTGAACATGATCTGACCGGTATCCCACAGGCCCTGTTTGCCGGGCAGTATGTGTGAGGCCGAGTCATCGAGTGCAGTGGTAGCCAGTTGAAAATAGTGGATAATCGTGAACACCCGTTTTAGATCCGGCCATAGTTCATCAGTGTAAGCGTTGGTCCCCAGCACCACTGATTTACCTTTTACCGTGCCCTGATCGGTTTCAACAACCCATTGCTGCTTGTCTTTTTGTAAACCGGTGACTCGCACACCTGTACTGACCGTAGCGCCCGCACTAATGGCAGCACGCGCCAGGCCACGACAATAAGCCATCGGGTTAATGGTGCCGGCACGGTGATCAAGTAATCCACCGTGAAAGACATCGGTGCCGATCAGGCTTTTGACTTCATCGCGTGATAACAGATCAACGGGTTCACCCAATCTTTTCCACTCTTTAGCACGCCCTTGCAGTTCCTTAAACCCACTGGGCGCATGCGCCGCGTGGATAGTGCCGGTGCGAGTGGTTTCACAACGCATCTGGTGTTTTTCGATTAGCGAAAAAACTGTTTCAGGGCCTTTACCAAATTGCTCTATGAATCTGGGTCCATAGACTCTACCCAGTTGTTCACGAACCTTTTGTGGGGGCAACCACAGCGCAGCATTGACCAAACCACAATTACGCCCCGAACCGCCATAGCCTATTTGTTTTGCTTCAAGCACATGCGCACTGAGACCTTTTTCTGCACAGTGTAAAGCTGTGGATAGTCCGGTAAAGCCACCGCCGACAATCACAACATCGGCCGAGTCATCGCCCTTGAATTTATTGCTGTAGTCTTTCTCTTCTGCGGAGGCATTCCACAGCGAGACTGGATTTACAGCAAATTTAGAACCTTGCACGATAACCTGCTGGCGAATA
>CAZNOB010000235.1:0-3892 GCA_964574535.1 uncultured Granulosicoccaceae bacterium
CCTTCAGGCGGAGTCACTTTTCAACAGCCGAAAAGTAACCAAAAGTCTTTGTGCGGCTAAACAGCCTGGAGTCTGTTGGAGAATGAGGGTCGTAGCGAGGATGTGAGATTTTGAGTCATCTCTTGTGATCGATTGAGGCGAATAGATTTTCATAGTTAACGAAATTGATCGCAAGAGATGGCCAAAAGACCGCATCTGCAGTAGCTCATCATTCTTGAGTTGCGTAGCCACTGATATCTATTGCAAGAGTAACTAAATCGAGGAGACTGAAGCTAATCGCGCAACGGAGTTGTGCTCCCACAGTGTAGACCGGTTGTGATTGAGTCAGTAAAAAACGGATGTTGTGGGAGCCGATCCCCGATCAGCGAATTCTATACGAGGCCACTGATATCCGTTGCAGTCGTTATACTATCGAGAACACTGAAGCAAATCGTGCAACGACATAGTCCTCCTACCTCGTGCGCTTTCAACCAACATCTTAACCACCAAAAATCATCCTGCAATTGACTAAAACATAGCTTCAAGTCTGCTGTTAACCAGTATTTCCGCCACCGATGCATCGTTTGGCAGAGATAAGGCATAGGCAGCCGTGGCTGCGATTGTTTCCGGTGTGATTTTAAATTCACCTGCAGGCGTAGTGACATTCGATACCATGTCTGTATCAACCAGTCCGGGGCATATCGCTGTGCATCGAATGCCGTCTTCCCAGCCGGCACGTCTTATGGCATGAGTAAGTGCGACGGCAGCGAATTTAGTTGCTCCATAACCCAGGTTGGATTCACTCAGCAGACGCTTACCGGATAGCGATGCCAGATTGATTACTCTGCCATGTCCGCATTTTCGCAGTGATGGCATGGTTGCACGTATCAGTCGCAGTGGCCCCTTAAAGTTGGTTTCCCACATCAGATCCAGATCGGCTTCGGTGCCGGTTTCAATGCCCACAGATTTAATGACCCCGGCGTTTAACACTACCGCATCGATAGCGCCAAATTGTTCCAGTGTCGCTGCCTGCCATAGAGTCGCTGACTGAAGGTCTGTGGCATCGTAGTGATGACACATCACCTGGTCAGACAGTTGACTGGTATCGATGCTGTCCGGTTTTCTAGCGCCCAGGCTTAAGCGATACCCGGCTTCTGATAAGGTTTTTGCGATGGCAAGCCCGATCCCGCGATTGGCGCCGCTGATCATGACGGTTCTGTTGTCCGGTGCTAACATGTCTGTTCCTGTTTGTTTAAGTTTCGTATGATTGATGGCTTGCACTTTCACCGCTGCAGACCCAGAATTAAACGCCAGGCTGGTGCACCACCACCGCTTTACTCGACTTATAAGATTCAAACATTGAATATAAACAACCTGTTTTCTACGTGGTGGCGTCGTCTTGGCGTAGCCAGCCTCCTGTGGGTGCTATTCTGGCCGATCTTCTGGTATTTCCGTATCGGTGAAATTACCGGCCCGAAATCCTGGTTCTGGATAGTCGGTGAACTTAACTATCCCTTTGCGGCGGTATTTTTTTATCTGGCTGATGGCTTCTTTAGCTGGCTCGGGTTTAATACCTGGAAGCTTTTTATCGGCGCTGTACTGTTGGTGGCGTTGATCATGCCATTCTTTTATCAGCGTGCCGGCTTTAGTTTCGGGGTTTTGCTGGAAGCACATCTTTTCTAAATCATAAAACGCCCCGTGTTTTTTAAAGCTGTACGGTGCCGTCTATCAGTATATGCACGTCACCTCCGATCAGTACGGCGTCGTTTGTCTGCTGAATTGAAACCCGACCGGCGCGATCAATCTTTGTACCCTGCGCGACTGTCAGCGGCTTGTTCAGTCTCTGTTGTGACTGAAGCCAGTGCGCCAGTGCAGAGTTAAGAGAACCGGTGATCGGATCCTCGCTCATACCACTCGATGGCGCCAGCATACGCACTTCGAAATCACACTCGTGTGAGTCTTCGTGTGCGCCGATCAGTCCAATCGAACTGAATTCCGGCCACCGTACCAGTGATGAGTCCACTGCCAGTACCGACGCGGCGGAGTCCAGTTCAAACGCCTGCCACACCGGGCCGTTGTCCAGTTGCGCGCTGTTTAACACCTGTGTGTCAGAGAGGTTAAGGGTTTTTAATATCGCTGACCGGCTGTCTGTATCCATGGATTGCATGCGCGTCGGTGGTGCTTCAAAAGCAGGTGATGCATTTTTCGACACGTGAATATTCACCACACCGACGCCACACTCCTGCCGAACAATACCAGCGGTCTTTGGCTGTCCACCACAGTGCAGCCAGGACTGACAACTGCCGAGTGTCGGGTGCCCTGCAAAAGGCATCTCGCGGGTTGGTGTCATAATGCGTACTTTGTAGTCGTTCGACGAATCCTCAGGTGGCAACAAAAATGTGGTTTCCGCCAAATTTGTCCATGCGGCAAATCGCTGCATGGCGGCGTCATCCAGACCCTCGCCATCGACAACCACGGCAAGGGCATTGCCCTGGACCGGTGTTGCACTAAAAACGTCACACTGGATAAATCGTCTGGTACGCGTGTTCATCAATTGTTGGCCTTAATGCTGATTGACTATTGCGCATAATAGCGTACCTGCCGGCAGGAGTGGGATGCGCTGACATCACCTGCCGAGCAAGTGTGATCACTGTGTACCCGTTTGTATAGAGTGTCCATGAACAGCCGTATTTAATAGCGCCGCGTCGCGAAAATTGTTGCCAATTCTACTTGATTTATTTGACGGCAGGGTTCACCCTCAAACTGAGGAAACAAAATCAGCCCGACAAAGGTCCTATCATGAAGAATATTCGTCTAGCGCTTATGGCGCCCGCTTTATTTGTTTTGGCCCCCACCGTTCATGCCGCTGAGAAACTTACCTATTATTGCAGCGCTCAGGAAGACTGGTGTCAGTTAATGGCGACCGGCTTCGAAGAAGCCACCGGCATTAAGGTGAGTATGACTCGTAAAAGCTCTGGTGAAACACTGGCGCAGATCAAGGCAGAAGCCAGTAACCCGAAAGGCGATATCTGGTGGGGTGGCACCGGTGATCCGCACTTGCAGGCTGCAGAAGAAGGATTGGGTGATGCCTACGAGTCCCCCATGCGCGGTGAGCAAAATGACTGGGCAATTAAACAGTCAGAAGCGGCATCCAATCAAACAATCGGTATTTATTCCGGTGCATTGGGTTACGGCTACAACGAAGAAGTTCTCAAGGCTAACAACTTGCCGGTTCCGGCTTGCTGGGAGGATCTGTTAAAGCCTGAATACAAAGGTCATGTACAGATGGCCAACCCTAACTCCTCCGGAACAGCCTACACCACGCTCGCCACTATCGTTCAATTGTTTGGCGAAGAAGAAGGCTTTGAATTCATGAAGGGGTTGCATAAAAATATCAATCAATACACCAAGTCCGGCTCTGCACCTATAAAAGCAGCGGCGCGTGGCGAGAACACCATCGGTATTGTATTTATGCATGATGCAGTCAAGCAGGCTGCTTCCGGATTCCCTATCAAGGTGGTGGCACCTTGCGAAGGCACCGGCTATGAAATCGGCGGCATGACTCTGATCAAGGGTGGTCGAAACCCTGAAAACGCACGCAAGTTTTACGACTGGGCACTCACCGCAGATGTGCAATCCCGTTCTCTGGAAGTGAAAGCGTTTCAGGTTATGTCTAACAAAAGCGCTAAAAGCTCACCACTGGCACCTGACCTGTCAAGCATTAAGCTGATCGACTATGACTTCAAAAAGTACGGTTCATCTGCTGAGCGCAAGCGACTGCTGAAAAAGTGGGACGACGAAGTTTCTGTGTTGTCGCAATAAGACACAATACTCCGATAACCTGAAGTAGCGTGGCACTTTTGGCTTGAATAAGAGCACAGGCCTTTGGCTGGTCATTGGCCTGATCGGTTAT
>CAZNOB010000235.1:3992-7807 GCA_964574535.1 uncultured Granulosicoccaceae bacterium
GGCCTGCGTGGCTGGAACTTCGACGCATTCACCCAGTTGTTCGGTCCGCTTGATGATCGACAGTTTGGTATGGGGTTTGGCGCTCTTTTTGTCACCGGTACATTTTTGTTTTATCTGACCACCGGTGTTGCCGGGCGCGGTGCGGTAAATGGTGATGTTTTTGTAGTGGGGGCGATCGGTTTTGTGATCGCACTGGTCACGATATTTATTTTCTTCCCCATTGTGCAAATGTTGTCGAGCGCACTGCGCGATAACGACGGCGTTTACAGCCTGGGAATATTCGCACAAAAATTTGCTGAAAATAAAATCTGGGGTCTTGGATGTCTGCAGGGAGGCGGGCGCTGTGGTGTGGCATGGAATTCCCTGTTTCTTGCGGTATTGGTGGGTTTTTCGACAACCGTACTCGGTTTGATTTTCGCACTCGTTGCGACACGCTCCGGTTTCAAACGTGGCAACATGCTGCGAGCGCTGACTGTACTGCCGATCATCACGCCACCGTTTGTTATCGGATTGGCGATTATTTTGTTATTCGGTTTATCCGGCACGATTACTCAGTTTGTTGCCGAACTGTTGGGCGTACAGCCAACCCGCTGGATCTACGGCTTGCCCGGAATACTCATAGCGCAAATGTTGTCGTTCACACCGATTGCGTTTCTGGTGTTGATTGGTGTTGTGGAAGGGGTCAGTCCTTCAATGGAAGAGGCAGCTCAAACTCTTCGAGCCAGTCGCTGGCAAACATTCAGAACGGTATCTTTGCCACTAATGCGTCCGGGTCTGGCGAATGCGTTTCTATTGGGCTTTATTGAAAGCATGGCCGACTTCGGAAACCCGCTGGTGCTGGGGGGCAACTATGATGTGCTTTCCACTGAAATATTTTTTGCCATTGTAGGGGCGCAGAACGATCAGGGTAATGCGGCAGTGCTGGCGATAGTATTGCTGATTTTTACACTGACAGCATTCTACCTGCAGCGTCGCTGGCTGGGTAAAAAGTCATACACCACGCAAACCGGTAAAGGTGATGGCGGCATGCATGTCTTGTTGCCACAAAGAATTATGCTGCCTTGTTATGGTATTGCACTGCTTTGGACTGCGTTCACACTCACTGTCTACGGCATGATTCTATACGGCGGATTTGTTGAAGTATGGGGCCTCAACAACACCCTGACATTCAAGCACTATATTACTGCCTTTGGTGTCGGCTTTAATGAGTTCGGTCTGCACTTTAAGGGTTCAGCATGGGATTCGTTCTGGACTACGCTTAAAATCGCTGCGACTGCGGCACCGTTGACAGCAATTATCGGATTACTGACCGCGTGGCTTTTGGTGCGTCAAAACTTCGCAGGCAAACGTGCATTCGAGTTTGGTACCATGCTCAGCTTTGCCATTCCCGGTACAGTCATCGGGGTGAGCTATATTCTGGCTTTTAATGTACCGCCGATTGAGCTAACCGGCACCGGTGTTATTCTGGTGATCAGTTTTATCTTTCGCAATATGCCGGTCGGTGTTAGAGCAGGGATCGCGTCGATGTCTCAGCTTGATAAAAGCCTGGACGAAGCCTCAGTCACGCTGGGTGCCAGTACCTGGCACACGTTTACCCGAATCATTCTGCCGTTGATGCGCCCGGCTATCCTTGCTGCGCTGGTTTTTAGTTTTGTGCGCGCGATGACTGCGATCAGTGCGGTCATCTTTCTGGTCAGCGCTGAATACAACATGGCCACCAGTTATATTATTGGTCGCGTCGAAAACAATGATTATGGCATCGCGATCGCTTATTCATCAGTGTTGATCGTTGTGATGTTAACTGTGGTTGGACTAATGCAGCTTGTGGTTGGCCGCAGTAATACCGGACGTCGTCTGGCGCAATCCCGCACGAACCTGTAGCGAACTGACTATGAATTCAAATCTACTCAACAATAAAGCGGCATCCGTAGAGTTTCAGAATGTCAGTAAAGTGTATGGCACGGATGTCACGGCTGTAGATCAGGTCAGTTTGAAAGTAGAGGCGGGTGAGCTGGTGACCCTGCTGGGCCCGTCTGGCTGTGGCAAAACAACCACCCTTCGCATGATCGCCGGATTGGAAATGGCCACCACGGGCAAGATACTGATTGGTGATACCGATGTGACCAAACTGCCTGCGACCGACAGGGATGTGTCGATGGTGTTTCAGTCCTATGCCTTGTTTCCGCATATGTCGGTGATGGAAAATGTTTCTTACGGCTTGCGCATTTCAAAAATGAAAAAACCACTGGTGCAGGAGCGTGCAGACTACGGGCTTGAGCTTGTTGGATTAGCGGGATTTGGCAAGCGCTTACCCAGTGAGCTATCCGGTGGCCAGCAACAGCGTGTGGCTGTAGCGCGAGCACTGGTGCTTGAGCCTCAGGTGTTGTTGTTTGATGAACCTTTGTCCAATCTGGATGCCAAGCTGCGCAGGCAGGTACGGGAAGACATCCGGGATATTCAGACCCGACTGGGTCTGACAGTTGTGTACGTGACCCATGACCAGGAGGAAGCGCTGGCGGTATCGGATCGTATCATTGTGATGAACAACGCGGTTATTGCTCAAACCGGAACACCGCGGGAATTATACGATGCTCCGTTAGATGAGTTTGTCGCCGATTTTATTGGCGAGGCGAACTTGTTAAACGGGGTGATCACACAGGTACATAACGGGGTGGCGACTGTCAATATTGACGATATCACCATGGAACTTTCAGACCGTCAGTTAAACCCCGGTGAATGCAGATTGGCAGTCAGGCCAACGCGTATGACCCTGATGCCATCCGGCACGCCGAATACTATTGCCGGACATATCAATAAAGCAACCTACGCCGGTAGTCATATTGAATACCGGGTCGAGACTTCCACAGGCGAGCTGTTCATAGTGACCGATGTCGAAATAGACTATGCACGCGGTGATTCGGTGGGTGTGCTATTCAAACCAAACGGTCCGGTTTTACTTCCGCATAAAGCGAGCTAAGCTTATATGCGATGATGCTCTATCGCCACATGCCGCGTTTGTCCTCAATACTCTCATTGGTGTTGTGCCTGTTTATCTTTGAAACCACAGCAGTCGCACAGCAGGAATCAGGTAGTGACAGTAGTGCATCATGGTGGCAGCCCGATGCTCGTGAAAATCTGCGCTGGCAGTTGCAGTTACAGGGCGATATTGTTTTAGTGCCCGGAGTAAATGTCTACGCCGTTGATTACACAGCGTCGCAGGCCTCTATAAATGCCGCAAAAGCGAGCGGCGCAAAAGTGATGTGTTATATCAGTGCCGGCAGCGCCGAAAACTGGCGCGATGATTTCCGGCAATTTCCAAAATCAGTGATTGGCAATGCCTATGAAGGCTGGCCCGGTGAGTGGTGGCTGGATACCCGAAATATAAAAGCACTGGCGCCAATCATGCGGGCCCGCATTGCTGCCTGTGCCGAAAAAGGCTTTGATGTGCTGGATCCGGATAACATCAACGGTTATGAAAACGATACTGGTTTTAACATCACGCGACAGCAATCGGTTGTCTATATAGAGTGGCTAGCGAATCTTGCTCATGAGTACGGCATGGCTTTTTCTCTGAAGAATGCAGAGGCATTAATCCCTTTTGTAAAAAGCTCTGTAGATATGATGCAAAGCGAGTCCTGTGTTTTTTACGAAAACTGTGACTCGGTTAAAGCGATGATTGATCTGAATAAGCCGGTCTTTGCAGTGGAGTATATTGAGCAAATGTCTGGTCAGAAATTTAGGGTAACGGCATGTGGTCTTGCGAGAAAATATGGTTTTTCCATGATTCATCGTGATGTGGAACTGAAACCGAATGG
>CAZNOB010000236.1:0-7807 GCA_964574535.1 uncultured Granulosicoccaceae bacterium
TCCAGCCAGTTAACCGCCAGCTCGCTACGCGACACAGTGGTCAGATCCAGATCCGGTTTAAAATAGGTTTGCATGTCACGACCGTTGAGGGAACAACGTGACTTCACGGTTACACTGATATCGGTATAACCTTTTTGCTTCCACTCTTCCTCAAGAAACTGACCGAACTGCCAAACCATATCCGGAATACAGGTCATCTTGCGGTGTTGCTTGGCATTTAGATATTCTCGCGGGTTAACAGACCAGGTGTTACCACCCGCCTTTACCAAAAACACGGCAGTCCCTGACTTGGAGCGAAGCTTCATACGCCAACTGAAACGATGCCCGTCTTCAGTCCAGGCGACATCCCCCGGGATGAACCAGTTTCGAAACGGGTACCCTATCTGAACAGCCAGCCAGATTGTCATGGCAGCCACTATAAACACCCGTTTTGCCGTCACATCGTTTGACTGACTGACAGCCGCACCGGACGCAGATTGCAAGACAGGGTTATCGCTGGGTGCGTCGTTAGCAGAATCGGTGGCAGGTTTTCTGCGAAATTTATCGCGAAGCTTTAGCGGCCAGTCAGGACTGAAAAACAGAAAACTCGCGAACCAGGTGAACCACGGAAATATGCCAATATTAAATACAGTGTGATTGACTAGATGAAATACGCCGTACACTGCCAAAACCCAGGGCCTGGCCCATCGGAAAAACAGCAACGGTGCACCCAGCAGATGCAATGCGATGGCACCATACGCACCCAAAGCAATTCCCGCATCGCCGGTCAGCCAGGTAAAATAAGGCGGAAACTCACCACGCAGCGCATGCATCCAAAGGCGCAGAGGTTCAAGGTTAAGCCAATCTGCGTTCAGCTTCACGATGCCGGCGATAATCAAAATGATTTCCAGCTGCAGCAGCAGCAGCCAAATGGTCCAGCGCGGTATGGTCAGAGACGCAATTTTGCTGCTGCGGCGTGCATCCAGAGACCACTTGCAATTTGCCGGCACGAACAACATTAATATGCAGAACAGAATCACCATATAATAGTGATTCAGATACAAAGCCTGATCCAGAAAAAAATTGTAGGTAAAACCGATAGTAAAAATAAACAGCGCCAACCGGTACCGATAACCAACCATGATTGCAGCCGCACAAACCGCCATAATGCTCCAGTGCACCCATAAACCTATTCCGGGCCACGGCACCACCCACTCGAAGTGGTGGTACTTGAACAGCATATCCGGCTCAAGGTATCGGCACGTCGGGCAAAGCGCCAGATTATTAATACTGTTAAAAAGCAGCAGCGCCCCGAAACCCATGCGAAAAACCGCAAGCGAGCTTGCATCTACTGACTTGAACAATGACTGGAAAAACGAATTCATGACGCTCGGACTTGGAAAAACATTCCTGGTAGTTGCTAGGGGCGCGGATGCGAAAGTACCCGCCAGCAAGAGGCTCACTCATTGACGGATAAGCTAACTGACGGCACCGGCACCAGCGCTTCACCCCTGTCAGATGAAGTTACTATAGTGTACGACGGAGAGTGCCCGTTTTGCCAACAATATACACAGTTGTTACGTTTGCGCGCGAGTGCCGGCAATGTTCGCCTGATCGATGCACGCGGTGATGACCCCCTGGTCAGCGCGGTCATCCAGCGTGGATATGATCTCGATCAAGGCATGCTCGTCATCATCGCAGAACGCTTCTATCACGGTGCGGCAGCAATGCAAGTGCTGGCCATGCTCAGCACGCGCTCGGGCTGGTTCAATCGATTCAACTATTTTGTATTTCGCTCACAGCGGGTATCCGGCTTTTTATATCCAATTCTAAGATCCGGGCGCAACCTGATATTGCGAATGCTGGGGCGCAAGCCTATTGTTAGCGGGCGGTAATTTGCTGAGACATGCCTGCCGGGGCCTTCATTTTTGAACAGACCAAAAATGCCCTTCAGGCGGAGTCACTTTTCAAACAGGAAAAGTAACCAGAACTGTTGTTGCGACTATTCAGTCCTTCGGGTGCCTGCGGCACTTTGAGAGTGATCATGGAAGGGGGCTGCGCAAACAGCCATCCATGGCTGACAGCGCTCTTTGCGCCATCCATAGCGCGTCGACCCACTTCCACGATCACTCTCAAAACTGATTAAGCGCGGGTAGATCAAGAGCAGAAGAGCAAGAGCGAACGCTTCGCGATCATTATCTGACAAGCCTATTGATCGGTTGAGCCAGAACTCTGTTTTGCAGTTATCCCCTGGCCGGATATACACCTTGTATGCATATAATGTATTGAACCTTACCTTCGTCGCCTCCGCTAACTGGCTTCATATTTGGCAATGAAAATGTTGTTTTGCCATCGCCACCATACTGAGTTCTAAGAATTGAGAAGAGAGCTGTGTTATCATTGATAGACATTGATTTACCATCGCAATACAGCCAACCTTCAGGCGCAAAATCACCTGCGAAAAGCTTTACCTCACCAATTACACCATCCATATTTTAACCCTGTTCCTTTAATGACTTTTGTAAAAATATTCAGAATTAGCTCTATGGTGTCATCCCTGTTTCATACGCACAAGTCAGTCAATCATGAGCTCTCCAATTGCTACCGCACCATCCTCTACTATTATTCTGAAAAGATTAAACAGTCTCTATAATTCGCACCCCGAATCATCACATCATCGATGTACAAGATATTAACCAGCTCAGGCAGATTTTGTGACTCATCATAGATGTGTAACGCCTTACTGTCGCCGGTTTTTTTGATCATTTCAATGGTAATATTACCGCTGATCTAACAATCACACGGTGATCAATGATTACTTGCCCCCATAAGCCATAAATCAGTTTCTCTGCCCAGGTCAACAATGATTGACTTCCCCTACTCGTTCGACACGCTGACTTTTATAATATACTGTGTCCGGCTTTGACCGCTAATATTTCGACCAAACCCAAATTAGGATAAAGACTCTCTTATTGTTATCGCGCCCACACCATTGAGCATTTTCAGGAGTAACAATATGCTGTACGATCGCGCAAAAACACTTACCAAAGAACAGCAAACGGCTTACAAAAATACCCGCTACGAAGCAAAGCTGGAAAATGAAACTGCGATTATAAGAATAGGAATGTGCTGCCAATCGCTTGATACATTATGCGAAGCACATGCTGTATCTTCATGGGCATTTATCACAGCATGCAACCCTTTATCGCAAGAATTGACCGATGCCGACAACCAGCATCGCCAACATCTTCTAAAATCGCTGTTAGCTGCCGGGGGATATGTTCACTACGAAGGCTCTGGCGTGGGAGAATCTGGTGACTGGCCACCCGAGCCATCGTTTTTAATTTTGGGAATGGGCAAACACAAAGCTATGGCCTATGCACAGGTCTTTGACCAACACGCTATTTGTTATGGCGAACCAGGTAGTGAAGCACAATTGCTTATTTGTTCATCATCATGATTTGAATTAACCTGCTCACTTACTATAAACGCAACTCCCATTTAGTATTCATTGCATCAGACAGGAATTAGGGCATATCCAATAATATGGAAGCTTCGGTAATATTAAGAGCGGAAGATTCGTCATAACATATGTTATGTCTGGAAAAAAAGAACGATATGAAAAGCTATAAAATTCCGGGGCACAGCTAAACGTTGTGAAAATGAAAACAAGAAACAAAAAATGAACGACGAGCAAAATCTAATAATATCAGAGCTATCCACTGAATTATCGAATGGTGGTAGAACCGTAAACGTTGAGATATTTCGCCTTGAGCACGAAAAAGAGTGGGCGTTGGCGATTAATGATGAATTTAACAACTCCACAGTGTGGGATGACACTTTTACAACCGATTCAGCTGCACTTACGGAAGCAAAAAAAGCAATACTAGAGGAAGGAGTAAATGCCTTTATCGGTCCAGAGGATGGAAAAGGCGATGAGTCAGCATGGAAATAACTAAACCGTTCTTAACGGTTCAGTGCTTTAAAGTCAGTATAACCACATAAGCACTTTATAGTCCGACACTATATGCAGTGTTAATTTGTGTGCAGCTCGCAAGCTCAATTTATCGAACACAAAACGCCTGAAGTGGACGTAAGTGGATAAATCTGAACATGAGAGTAATAAGACAGCACGGGGAAAAATCTGAGCTCTTCGATATAAATAGATTTATTCCAGTATTAGAAGAAATGCTTGAGATTGAAGCCTGGAAATTAAATGTGGGACGGTGTAGCGGAGAAGGTGCGGCGGAGTTGGAGGAAAGTGCTCTTACATTCATTGAATTGCCACATAGTGTATTCAAAGATAAATACAAAAATATATTTCAAACAATTGATGGTGAATTTACAATTCAAGCAAAAGAAGGCTTTGTTACATTAAAAGCAGTAGATTCAACATTTTGGGAAGTTGACTCGCAGATTCCAGGTGTAGAAGACGAATTTGCTAAGTTATTTGGTCTTTATACTTTTGATAATCAAAGGCGCTAACGAATAGGATAGATCGCCCAAAGCGGCGATCTTATCTATAGGAAATTGATAGAATATTTCCAGCCTACAGCAATTGTGCGAAGGCACGAGAAATACTAAATCATAAATCAAACGCAAATATACAGCTGTCATGTGCGATACGCAGGTTGCCGGGTTATTTTCTCCGTATATTGGCTATCAATCTGACGCTCAGCCACAGTAGTGCGACCTGCACTGTTTTCAGTACAGATCATAGGCACCACAGCAAACCAATACCGTCAGCTGAGAATAAATTCGACAAATTAGCGAGTAAAATATATTTGTTTGTCCTTACCAGTAAAGTGACAGGGAGAGGAAAATCACCAGAAAGGACATTGATTTATGCCAAAGCCAGAGCGCAGGAGATCATTGCGCTTTAGTGGGCATTTACGTAGACACTCAACTTAAAAAATACACTACGAAAAGATTCGAAAAGTTACCGAGCAAAGATATGGCTTTGTCGTTACCTTATAAAGTAGTAGGCAGGAGAAAATTGCTTGAAAGCAAATGGAAATTACAGCGTAAGAAACATATCCATAAAAAATACTTGGCCACGTCACCGTAATCCTGAGTCAATGAAAGCAGGCCGGTGCTCAAAGGAACGCCTGATGATTTTATCTTGCCCATAGAGAGTGAACACTGCATTGTACTATTAGACTGCATCACCACAACGTTAGTCCGGCAATTGTGCTTGATCGCAATGATAGTCTGCGCGCAACGCTCTAACAAAAGATGTATTTTTCGCTTATACAGATAGCTTCACCTCCACACCAACTTTCGAATCACAATACCTTCGCAATCTTCACTGGGTACCCGCCCGGAGACTTCGGCTCTACGGCATATAGGATGAGTGTCCTATGCATTGCTTTCATCCACAACATTGCAGCTAAGTAGTTCATCCGATTTTCGCACAACAATGAAAAAAGAACTCGCTTGATACAGTATCAACCAACTGCCACAAATTAGTGTGAATCGTCATTTTTAGCACAGTCATGACTGGTAATTTCACGATAAAAAAGCACACAAGTGCGGTAAGCAACTCTATATTCAACCTCCGAGCCCATTAACTTTAGCACACCCTATACGGTTCAAAACACGAACCGCAAAGCTACCCGCCGGCCTTTACTTTCTTTATTGTTACTTATGTCGAAGAACATAATAACGAACGAAAAAAAACTGTAAGGTGCAATTCAATCAGAAAAGTATATTATGGTAAATCTAGAAGTTAACAGCGATCAACATACCCCAGCTTGTCAAAAAGAAGCAGACGTTAGTATGTATCAATACGGGACAAAGCAGCAAAGGGAAACAGTGAGCTGTATCAGAGACGACTTTTTGATATTTTTCCGGCATCGCTTCTTAAGACTATGCATTACCCCTAAAAACCTGGAATTCGAGTTGAGCAGTCTAAAATCTACGTTTTTACAGAAGAATTATATCGCGTTTGACACGACTCATTTAGAAGCTACTGCGATGTAAGACCTCAAGTTTTCTAAAAATATTCAACTGTTTTCTACTCATCATAAAATTGAAGTTCATATGCTAGTAACACCGGCAATAGCCCATTTGTACCAGGCAAGAGATGGAAACTGGGTAGAACACGCGCTTGAGTGTCATTGCAATGATGTAGCGTCACTAGCATCATCGCTGTTAAATGACTGCACGCCTGAGATCACACATCTCGCGGGCTTATGGCACGACCTCGGCAAGTACCAACCTCGCTTTCAACAATACATTCTCAACGCGAGTGGATTCGAACGCGAAAACGCGCACATAGAAGCTGACAGCGCACCGACCACTCGCGCCCCGCATTCCACCGCCGGTGCCATTCACGCTACAAAACATTTTGAAAATAACCCTGCCGGGCAAATACTCGCCTACATCATCGCTGGACATCACGCGGGTTTACCAGATGGCAAACGGTCTGAACTGAAACCTCGTGCTTCACTGGAGTTTCGCCTGGCAGACAGCACTGACGAATACCAGTCAGCTTTACAATCGGCACCTCGTGACCTGCTAGAGCAGCCAACCCCCTCACTTGCTAACCTGCCCTGCTCGCAGCCCATCGATTACCACTTGTGGATTCGTATGCTGTTTTCGGCACTGGTGGACGCAGATTTTCTTGATACCGAGGCGTTTATGTCTCCGTCTAAACAACAACAGCGCAAGCGTACAGAAACAAATCTGAATGCACTTAACCTCGCACTGGATACCAAGCTAAACAGTTTTTCTAATACAAAGACCAACGTTGTTAACACTGCTCGACAGGCAATCCTTCACCAATGCCAAAGTGCAGCCTCATGGCAACCGGGGTTATTTAGTCTAAGCGCACCCACAGGCGGAGGCAAAACCCTGGCAAGCTTGTCGTGGGGGCTAAGGCACGCGATTGAACACAACAAACGCCGTATAATTATAGCCATCCCCTACACCAGCATAATTGAGCAAACCGCCTCGGTGTACAGGGAAATACTGGGTGACGACCAGGTTCTTGAGCACCACAGCAATCTGGATCCGGATAGTTCGCACCAGAATGCCAGATCACGACTTGCCGCGGAAAACTGGGATGCACCAGTAGTCGTCACCACCAATGTACAACTGTTCGAATCGCTATTCGCAGCGCGTACCTCGCGTTGCAGAAAACTGCACAACATCCGCCACAGCGTAATTATTCTGGACGAGGCACAACAACTACCCGGCCAACTTCTCAAACCAATTACTGCAGCTATTGATACACTTCAGCGCCACCACGGCGTGAGTTGGCTATTCTGCACCGCCACGCAACCTGTACTCAATCAATCACAAAGCCAGCGTGGTATGCCCGCTTTCAGTGGCCTTGAAGGCATTCGCGAGATCCTTGTGGAACCTGACCCGTTCACCCTCGCACAACAATTGAAACGAGTGACCGTTGAGTTACCTGAAGCCGATGCGCCTCCAGAAAGTGCTGAGTCATTGGCTGAAAAGCTATGCTGCGAGCATCGCGCACTCGCGATTGTCAGCACACGTCGTGACGCATCAGAACTTTTTCAAGCCTGCAATTCTCACCCACACGTTGTTCATCTATCAGCCAGCATGTGTGCTGCACACCGTGAACATGCACTCACGCAAGCACGCACACGATTAATAGATTCTGATGAACCGCTGTTAATCATCGCCACCAATCTAATTGAAGCAGGCGTCGATATCTCACTACCGATGGTCTATCGCGCATTGGCCGGATTGGATAGCATTGCGCAAGCTGCGGGGCGTTGTAATCGGGAAGGTGAGCTAAACGAACTGGGAAAAGTGGTGGTATTCAACCCGCCACGTCCGGCACCGCCGGGCCTAC
>CAZNOB010000237.1:0-7727 GCA_964574535.1 uncultured Granulosicoccaceae bacterium
ATATACCGCTCTATATGCTTCTGTACTCGAAATTTTATGCAACACCAGGGTAAATGAAACAGATCCATAGCGCAGTTCTATTAGTTTAGGTAAAATTCGCTGTCTGTTGTCACGGATCATTCATGAAAGAGCGACCATATCGCGCAGGGATTTGATTTTTGCAAAAGATAGAATCTTCTGTGGAATCAAAACTCAAATGAGATACTGTCGATTTCGTGAATGATCCGGGTTAGTCCCCACTCTCTAATTACGAAGTAGAACAGCTGTCATTTCGGATTGGCTGTATTGCGCAGAACCTGAATTTATGCGAATTATCCACACAGCCGACTGGCATCTTGGGCAACACTTCATGGGCAAGAGCCGTGAGGAAGAGCATCAGAGGTTTCTGGAATGGTTGCTGACCGCAATAAAGACTCAAAATATCGATGCAGTTATTGTGGCCGGTGATGTTTTTGATACCGGCACGCCACCAAGTTACGCACGGCACATGTTTAATCGTTTTGTGGGTGATATAAAAGACGCCGGCTGTCAGTTGCTGGTGTTGGGCGGCAATCACGACTCTGTCGCCATGCTTGAAGAATCTTCTGAGCTGCTGCGACGTCTTGGTGTGCACCTTGTTGCTAAACCCGCTGATGATCCGGTGGATCAGGTAGTGCGTTTTGACGGAGCCGGGAGTAATGATGCTCCCGGTGCGCTGGTTTGTGCGATTCCTTTCATTCGACCACGTTACATCGTGAAAAGCGTTGCCGGGCAGGATGGTGATACCAAGCAGCAGCAATTGCAAACCGCTATCGCAGAACACTATCAGGCAGTCTACAATGCGGCGGTAAAACTACGGGAAGACAATCAATGGGACTGCCCGATAATTGCGACGGGCCATTTGACCGCTGTGGGTGCCAGCCGCTCTGACTCTGTCAGAGATATTTATATTGGTACGCTTGACGCATTTCCAGCCAGTGCTTTTCCGCCGGCAGACTACATAGCACTTGGCCATATTCATAGTGCTCAGAAAGTGGCCGGGCAGGAGAATATTCGCTATAGCGGATCACCAATACCACTCAGTTTTGATGAGAGCGGTCACGGCCTGAAGAAGTCTGTTGTGCAAATTACTACCGGTGCCGGTTGTGCTATCGATTTTGAAGTCATCGGGTTACCGGATTTTCGCACGCTGGTTACCATACGCGGGGACCTGGACACCATCGAAACCAATGTTGCGGCCCTTGTCGCTGACAATAGTCCGGTTTCTGATCTTACCTCCTGGCTTGAGGTTATAGTCTCTACCGAAGACTATCTGGATGATCTCCAGCAACGTGTCGCAGCTCTGGTTGACGGACATGATATTGAGGTACTGCTTGTACGGCGAGACCGAAAACACAGAAGTGCCACACTTGAAACAGCACAAAAACAAACACTAAATGAACTCAGTGTTGATGATATTTTTGAGCATCGACTCACCGAAGCTTATGCAACTTCCGATTTAGCTGCAGAAGATCAGGCAGCGCAGGCACGTAACCGGGAAGCGCAGGATCGCTTGAAGACCCTGTATCGTCAGGTGGTCAGTGAAGTGCAGAGTGGTGACGCTGTATGAGAATACTGACTCTGCAATTTCGCAATATCAATTCGCTAAAGGGTGAGTGGAAAATCGATTTCACCCGTGAACCATTTTCCGGCAACGCACTGTTTGCAATAACCGGGCAGACCGGCGCAGGTAAAACAACCATTCTTGATGCAATCTGTCTGGCGCTTTACCATAAAACACCGCGCCTTGAAGTCTCACAAAGCGAAAATCAGGTGATGGCACGTCACACAGCGGAGTGCCAGTCAGAGGTAGAGTTTGAAGTGCAGGGCAACACTTATCGGGCGTTTTGGTCACAAAAGCGCGCCAGAAAAAAGCCGGACGGAAAACTTCAGCTCCCTAAGGTTGAACTTGCCGACGGCGAAGGTGAAATAATTGAAACTCACATTAGCAAAAAGGTAAAAAAAATAGCTGAAATTACCGGTCTGGACTATGCCAGATTCACGCGCTCTATGCTGTTGGCACAAGGCGGGTTTGCCGCGTTTCTGAATGCGCGTGCTAATGAACGCGCTGAATTATTGGAAGAGCTTACTGGCACGGAGATCTATGGTCATCTTTCCCGAAAAGTGTACGAGCATTATACCGCAGCAAAGAGTGACCTCGACTTGCTGCGGGCAAAGTCAGAGGGTGTAGAGCTGCTTGATGATGATGCCATTGCAGAGATCAAACAGAACATCACACAAACCGGTGCCAGTGAAAGTCAGCACAAATCCAACTTATCTGCCCTGCAGCAGGAAGAAATATGGTTATCTGATATAGCGCAGCTAAAATCGCAATGTGAACAGCAGCGTGGCGCGGTTCAACAAGCTGAGTTGAGAATACAGCACGAACAAGTATCGCTCGACAAGCTATTGAGTGCAGAAAAAGCCGAGCCCTTGCGGGGGGCTTACGAGCAGTTTCATGCAGCCGATAAAGTCTTCCAACAAACTCAGCAAGAGTTAATTCAATCTCAGTCTGCGCAGCAGGCGCTGAAAGACGAATTGCAAACGCTTGATAGTCATCTAAAAACAGAACAAGCTGCAGCCGATGAGCTAAAGCAATCACACGCCGCCACAGAAAGTCTGGTTGTAGATCAGGTGATTCCGATTGATGGGGTGATCGTGCAGCTGAAAAATGATCAGCTGGCTCTGCAGAAGGGATTGGCCGAACATGAGCAAGCAAGGGCTGACCGGTTAAAAAAACTTGCTGCGATAACGGCACGCGCAGGAACGCTGGAAAAAACAGTTGTTGATCTGAGTGCTTATCTTGAAAAAAATCAACTTCACGAAAAACAGCAGATGCACCTGCAGCGCTGGCGTGCAGAACTAACGCGTTGCAAGCAACAACGGGTAGATTTGCAAAAAGATAAACAAACAGTGGATTCACTGTTGAAAGAAATTGCCGCAAGCGAAAAACAACTAAATACACTGGAAGATAAAAAAATAGTTGCGGTTGATCATCACCAGAAGGCGCAAACTGCTTTGCGTAATTTTGAAGCCTTGCAGCAGTCGGGTGAACGCGATGATATCAATAGCCTGACAGAAAAGCTGGAGCAAGCACAAAAAAATGCGTCGTTCTTGCAAAAGCTTAATTCGGTGCAGGAGCGATTTCTTCACAATAACGCTGAACTGGCGCAGGCGAAAGCAAGCGTTGCTGAGAAAAATAACCGAAAAGAAAGTCTTGAGCTGCAGAAAAAACCTTTGCAGGAGAAAATCGCCCGAGGCAAGCAATCAATCAGTGATCTGGAAACACTGTTACATCAGCAGCGCCGGATAGAAAGCCTGGAAGATCATCGAAATGCTTTGCAGCATGGTGAAGAATGCCCGTTATGTGGATCGACAGAGCATCCGGCGATCACATCGGAACAAGCGCCACTGGATACTGAATCGACACAAGTAAGGCTTCAGGCTGCAAAAAAAGAGTTAGAATTGAACACTGAAAGCCTTCGGAAAATAGCCGATGACATATTAACCGCCAGTACTTTCGTTGATGGCTTGTTGAAGTCTATTGATAAGGCAGAGCAGGTGAATGCCGTGTTACAGCCTGAATGGCAATCAGGTTGTAGGACAGCAGAATTGAAGCTGGATATCCACAATAATCAGGCGTTGCAAGCGTTGATTGTTGAAACCAAACGTTCTGAATCCGCTTTAAAGGCTGCATTGGAAGAATGTCGTTTAAATGAAAAGAAACACCAGCAATTAAAGGATACTGTTACCACAGAAAATAAGTCGCTGGATCTGATTCTCGGTGAACTCAATGTGCTGCTTGCAAAGAGGGAAGGGTGGCAGCAATCCCTGACTGAGAACAGAGACCGGGCCGATACTCATGCCGCAGCGATAGCCAAACTGGAACGCGAAGTTCTTAAATCTATTGATAGCTTTGGGCTGACAACACCATCGCTGGAAAATTATACGCTCTGGCTTGAACAGCGTGAGCGGGAAAGTGCGGATTGGCATTTGAAAAAATCAAGTGTGCGCGATACTCAAAAGGAGCTGGGGACAGAGAATCTCTCGAAGATCGCACTTGACACTGAGCTCAAGGGGCTGGAAGCGCAGTTCAACAGTGAGCAGGAAACTCTTCAGCAGAAGAGTAAGGCGTTAGAGAAAGCGCTGGTTGAGCGTCACGAGTTATTTGGTGATAAATTGGTGCAGGCAGAGCGCGAACGTATCAGTGTTGAGCGCGAAAATTCAAGCCGTAAACTCAGCGCTCTGGAAAAAAGCAGGTCTGAAAAACAAAAAGAGGTTGACCAGGTTCTGGGTCGTATAGAGGTAATGCAAAAACAGCTGGTAGAGCAAACGCTTGCGGCAAGTGAATCTCAGCAGCGATGGAATACTGCATTCGGCGAAAGCGAGTATTCTGACGAAGCGGTATTTCTGTCTGACCTTCTTGAGCCGATTGAAATCAAACAATTAGTTGAATTGCGTGACACGCTCAATAGTGAATGCAGTAGAGCCAATACCTTGCTTAAACAAAGCCTGCAACAGTTGGAAACCAGGCAACAAGCCCGGCCCTCGCTGGTTGATGATAACCTGAAGAAGCTTCTAACGAGTGCTGATGGTGATGAACCACTGTCATTGCCTGAGTGCATAAAGGCAGAGGAAAACACACTGGCAGCGTTGCGGGAGTCACTGGGTGGTCTGAAAAACAAGCTGAAAGAGGATGCGCAACGCCGCACACAGCATCGTGAATTATTGAATCAAATACAAAGTAAAACTAAACACTATGACGACTGGAATCACCTGAACAGTCTGATCGGATCCGCAGATGGTGCAAAATACCGCAAGTTTGCGCAAGGTTTGACACTTGATCATCTGGTGTATCTGGCTAACCATCAGCTTGAGCGGCTGCATGGTCGATATCTGTTGTCACGCAAAAAGGGTGAGGCGTTAGAGCTGGAAGTGGTCGATACCTGGCAGGCTGATGTTGTGCGAGATACCAAAACACTTTCCGGTGGGGAGAGTTTTCTGGTCAGTCTTGCGCTGGCGCTTGCGTTGTCAGAACTGGTCAGTCACAAGACCAGTATTGATTCATTATTTTTAGATGAGGGTTTCGGCACACTGGATCCGGAAACACTGGATGTCGCTCTTGATGCGCTTGATAACCTTAATGCCAGTGGAAAAATGATTGGTGTCATCAGTCACGTAGAAGCATTGAAAGAACGCATCCCGATACAGATTCATGTGCGCAAGGGGTCGGGTATGGGAGTGTCCAGACTGGATGATCAGTTTATGGTAGCTGATGTTCAGTGATTTAGCTTTTAGAACACGCAATGAGCACGTCATGCATAAGCGACAAATTTGCCCAACGGGGTTGGGCTTCCACGAGGGGTGGGGTGCGATTCTGCGGTGCAATGCGCAGGGTATTTACATTGCTGTGTGAGTAACCGCGTAACGTGATCTTCACTGCATTCAGCGGGCTGGCGTGTTAAATTAGAAGCCCGTTTGTCGCCGTGCCCTGACCATGCTCCACGTCTATCACAGCAACCGTCTTGAAGCGTTGTGTATTTTACTGTGTTCGCTGCGTGAGTCTCGTCCACCAGCTGATCCCATCACACCTGAGACGGTGCTGGTTGCCAACCCCGGTATAGGCCGTTGGCTGAATTTTCAAATTGCAAATCGCAGTGGCATCGCCGCCAATATCGATTATATGCTGCCCGCCACATTTGTCTGGCAGCTGTACCGCAACTGCCTTGATGATGTGCCGGAGCAGTCAGCTTTCGAAAAAGGCGCGCTGCGATTACGTGTACTGCATGAGCTGACTAACATCAGCAGCGCCACAGACAACGTCTGGGTGCCTTTGCAGCGCTACCTTGATACCGATGGCGGTGCGGTGGGTGATGCCAAGCGAGTGCAGCTTGCATCGCGTATAGCAGATGTGTTTGATCAATACCTGGTCTACCGGCCGCAGATGTTACTTAGCTGGGAGCAGGGCGCTGATACTGTACCAGGTAACGATCCTGCGCAACGCTGGCAGCCTGCGCTGTGGCGCTTTTTGGTCACATCGGCTAATGAATATCATCGCGCCCGGCTGTGGCAGCAGTTTTGTTCGCGTGCAGATAAAGGCCAGATCGATGCAGATTTATTGCCGCCGCACCTGCATCTGTTTAATGTGGGTTTGTTACCACCCAGCACGCTCGATGTACTAGTGCGCCTGTCAAAAATAACCTCTGCAGATGCAGAGCGCGTGTCGCTGTACTTTCTAAACCCTGCGGTGGACTACTGGGCCGATCTGCTCGACATGCGCCGCGCTGCGCGTGAGCGCCTTAAACTCAGTACGGCCTCTGAACCTCTGGCCGATGACCAGATTGGCAACCCGCTGTTGAGTTCACTGGGCGGCAGTGGTCGCACCTTAATGAAGTTGTTGGGTGATCGCAGTGAATGGGTGCACGACGAACACTTCTTTTTACCCGCCGATGATCAAAGCCTGCTGGCGGCGGTGCAGCGAGATCTGTTACACCCCTACGACAACACAACGCCTAACAATAAACTGCCGCACACTACAGACGACGAAAGCATTCAGCTTCATCAGTGCTATAGCCCTCTGCGTGAAGTGCAGGCGCTGCATGATCGATTGCTTGATCGTTTTAATGCCGACGACACCCTCGAACCCGCCGACATACTGGTAATGGTGCCTGACATCAACACCTATGCCCCGGTGGTGGAAGCAGTGTTTGGCAGTGTGGGTGCAGAGCCGGGTGGCAGTGGTCGTGCACGCCACATTCCGTGGTCAGTCGCTGACCGATCACTGGTACAGGTATCGCAGGTGATTGCCTGCGTAGAGCGTTTATTTCAGTTGCCCGGCTTTGAATTTGAAGCCACCGGCGTACTGGCCTTTGCCGCAGAGCCTGCCATCGCCCGGCGCTTCGGTTTTGATGAAAACGCTTTGAAAACAATGAGCCAGTGGTTGCTTGAGTCCGGCGTTCGACGCACCCTTGCAGGCCAGCACAATAAGTTGTTACAGGCCCCCACCGCAGACTTGCACAGCTGGGACTTCGGTCTGCGGCGTTTATTACTTGGTCGTGCCATGCCCGAGAGCAGTCTGTCCGTGGGCGAGTGTTTGCCATGGACAAATATAGACGGCCAGCAAGCCGTGCTACTCAGTCAATTACTCAACCTGCTTGAAGCTTTGGCAGACACCCAAAAGAAACTGCAATCAGCGCGATCGGCAGCCGACTGGGTCGATGCAATCAACGACATGGTTGCACGTTTTTTATTGCCCGACGAACAAGAAACAGACGCACTTGCACAGTTTCGTGAGTTACTGGCCAGTGTTGATAATGATGCCCTGCAAGCCGGAAATACCAACAAACTGAGTCACGCTACTTTTGCCGAAATTTTACGTGGCGTACTGGCAGGCGCCGAGCAAAAAAACCATCGTTACCTGACCGGGCGCGTCACGTTCAGTTCAATGGTGCCGTTGCGCTCGGTGCCATTTAGAGTGGTCTGCATGCTGGGCCTTAACGACAGTGACTTCCCGCGCCAGCGCCCCAAACTTGGCTTTGACCTGGTGGCATTGCATCCGCAACAAGGTGATCGGTCAATACGTGATGATGATCGCTATCTGTTTCTTGAAGCCTTGCTGTCTGCCCGTGATGAACTGTATTTATCGTGGGTTTATCGCAACCTGAATGACAACGCCGAACGCGAACCTTCGGTGCTGGTGTCAGAGCTTC
>CAZNOB010000238.1:0-7673 GCA_964574535.1 uncultured Granulosicoccaceae bacterium
TTCCGGCCAGGAACTGAGTTCGAAGTCTTGTCGATTAGAATAACGGCTCATTGCGGCGCTTTCTCGGTATTTAGTAAAAATTGTTATGTGTCGTAGCTGGTCTTTTCGAGCTGCTAGCACTTCTATCCTGTGTACACAGGGTCCTGTCGGGTATAAAAGGCATACAGAATATCGTAAACCATCAAATAGTTTTTCTGTTGAAAACTGGCATGTGAAATTCCGGGCATGACTGTGAACTGCCGGTCTTGAGTTCCAAGGGCCTGATAAAAATCAATTAAGTCCTGCATGCTGGCTATGCCATCGTGCTCTCCTCGCATAATGATGGTAGGCGCGGTAAGTTTCGCCGGATCAATTATTGGCAGCCTGGAGCACATATCAATATAGGTACCATTCGGTATGGAATCATCCAGCGCACAGATTGCGTCGGCAAAGGCTTCCACTACGGCTGCATCTGCGGTACCAGGGTGATCCCGACTGAAAATTGATCGCACAAATTCAAGATCAATCGGGCGCCGCTTTTGCTCTAGGAATTGTGGTAGTTTTTTCTTTCGCTCAGCGAGTGTCGGACTACCCTGCCCGGTCCAGACAAAAGCATCAAGAGCAAGACGAGCAACACGCTCAGGGTACTGCTCAGCAAATTTTGCCGCTCGTAGAGCACCAGAGGAAATTCCGTATAGCAGGAACTTATCAGCACCGCAGGTTTTGCTAATGTAATCGCTCGTCGCCGCCAGATCATCTGCGCCGTTAGCGATATCAAATGTAATATCACGGTCTTTATCTGACCGACCATAGCCTTCCATATCAACACACCAGGTATCAAATCCCCGTGCAGCAAACCAGTCCATCACCGAGCTAAACGGACGGTTATCGACTTGCAAGTCAAAGGTAGGGGTTGAGGCCATTGAGGAGCCGTGAACAAATAAAATATTGCCCTTTGGTGGTTTTATTGAATTCAGTTTTTTCCGAAAGACAAACAGGCGAATATCGCCCTCATCAACTTTTTTTGTTGTCCAGTGTTCCTCTGCGACAATGTCATAGTTTTCAGCCGTATCCGTCATGCAGGCTATCTCCAAAGGTTTTGTTAAAATTGCGACTACAAACCCAGGCGTTTCATGCCGCCTGCGGGATACCGTGTACCGAGCACTTGCGTTGCATCAATACTCGCTTCGATATTGTCGATATCTCTCTGCGATAGCTCTAGTCGTAACGCCGATAAGCTGTCTAATAGTGTTGTGCGCCGCTTGCACCCGGGTATTGGTACTACATCCTGGCCGCGCGCGAGCACCCAGGCAATAGCAATGGCCGCGATGGATACACCATGGCGTTCAGCGATCGGGCCCAGTGCGTCAACCATCGCCAGATTGTTGGCTAGATTGCCGCTCTGAAATCGTGGCATTGCGTGACGTCTATCGTTTTCTTCCAGATCGTCAAGGCTTCTTATCTCACCGCTAAGAAGTCCACGTGTGAGCGGCGCGTAAGCTACAAAGCCGACACCCAGTTCACGAATGGTCGGAAGAATCTCTTCTTCCACGTCTCGGGTAGACAATGAATATTCGGTTTGCACACAAGCAAGCGGATGTACCGTGTGCGCACGTCGTATGGTATCTGCACCAGCCTCACTCAGGCCAATAGTACGGACTTTTCCGGCTTCGACAAGGCGGGACATAGCACCGACCGTATCCTCAATCGGCACGTTCGTATCAATGCGATGTACATAGTAAAGATCGATATGATCAACCCCCAGCCTTTCGAGAGATTTCTCACAAGCCTGCGTTACATATTCCGGCCGGCCGTTAACGCTACTGGAGCCATCTGCATGTCTGACGTTGCCAAACTTGGTTGCCAGTACGACGCGGTTTCTGATGCCTTGAATAGCTTGACCAACCAGAGTTTCGTTCTTTCCTCTCGCGTAGGCGTCTGCGGTATCTATAAATGTTACACCAGCATCAACCGCTGCATGGACTGTTTCGATGGCTTCCCGAGGATCAGGGGTTCCATAGATTGGCGTCATCCCCATGCAGCCCAGGCCGATGGCCGACACTTCCAATGTGCTTCCCAGCTTTCTCATATTCATATAAGTACTCTAGCCTCCCCTATCATGAGTAATGAATTAAACGTGTGGTTGAAACTCAAGAATATCCAAACCACGATTCCGGTCCAGCAGATAGATCAGCCCTTGCTCGTCTACGTCTACATCATTACTTTGCGGTGCAGCCTCAGTACCGATAGGCTCCGGGATGAAAAAGCCGGCTTCTGTTGGAGATGTCGGATCGGAGATGTCCACAATACGCAATCCACCGGCAAACCAGGCGCAATACACTAGTGGTTCATCGATATGTTCCTGAAACTGGTGTATTCCGAACCTACCTTCTGCTCTCGACCAGGGCGAATCAAGTTCACTGACATGAAAAGTAGACAGCGGGTGAATATTTTTTACATCACTGACATCAAACAACCAAAGCCCTGCATGAGGCTGTCCATGACGATGTGCATGCTCCTCATCACACACAACCGCAATGCGACGACCACCTAAGGTTTGTGTGGCAGGTAGTACCGTGTGTGTGGGCTCAACCACCCAGGGGTGGTAATTGTATGCGCCAATGGTTTCCGGTTTGGTTATATCACTAATATCAATCACTCGAAAACCGGCGTGCCAGACGGCTGCCCAAAGCTCGTCACCAACACGAAGCGCATGATGCAGCCGATGACCGTATCCTTCCCAATCAGGTGTTTCACCGCCTGCCAGGTGCTGACCCGGCATCCACCAGCGTGCGATTTCAAGTGGTTTAGTCGGTTCAGCCAGTTCATAAATGATAAGAATATTTCCGACGAAACCTTCTGCTTCGGTGGAGATGTAAGCGTAATGTTCATCCATGTCGAAGCGATGCACACCAAAGCCATGTGTTCGCTGATAACAGAGCAATTCAGGCTGAGCAGGATTGCTGATGTCCCAAACTTTAAAACCGCCTTCGTTATAGCCACGCTCCTGAAATGCAATGATCGCGGACAAATCACTCTCGCTTATACCTAATGCATCGGCTCGCTGTTTAGTAGTTGGTTTGAAATGTCCATTCGAAACCAGCTCTGCGTCTATGTCTGCAAGACGTTCTCCCTTTCGCAGCAGATGTCGTCGATCCTGCTCTACATTGGTGATCATCAAATCGCCGGCAACACGAACTTTATGCGTATGCGACCATTCACTGCCAGTTTCCAGTGAGCACACTACCTGTGGGTTGGCAGGATCTGAGACATCTACAATGCTTGTTCCACAGGGCGGTTTCATGTGCCCGATATAGGCATAGTTACCCTGCACTACCACTTGACCACCACCTGCAATATCGAGCTGTGCAACACGTTTTACACGGTGTGCTAAATGCTGCGTCATGGTTTTTCATCCTCAATAGTACTTGAAGACTGTTGAGCGATTGCGCCTTGCTTTGCGAATCGTTGCCGCACCATTGGCAGAATAAGTGAGAGTACTAAAAGCACCCATAGCACATTCCCAATGGTTGATGAAAACAGTACCATCAAATCTCCCTGGGATATTCGAAGAGCGCGTAAAAAATAATTCTCAAGTAGTGGCCCGAGAATGACACCAATCAAAATGGCAGCGACGTGGTACCCAGTCTTCCGTGCGATATAACCAATGACTCCAAACACCAGAGCGACACCAATATCAAACACATAGGCTCTGGGAACAAAAGAACCAATGAGCGTGAATGCGATAAGAATGGGCACCATATAAACGGTTGGAACAACAACAACAGAAGACATGTACCTGGTTAACGGGAAAATCAACAAACCCAGTACCAAATAGGTGATCGCCATCGCGGTAAACGAACCATAGGCGATCATAGGCTGCTCTTCAAAGAGCTCCGGGCCGAATTGTATGCCGTGATACTCAAGCACGACGGCCATGATCGCCGCGGTCGCACCACCCGGCACTCCTATGATAAGTAGCGGAACCAACGTACCAGAGGTGACTCCGTTGTTAGCAGATTCAGGTGCAATTAGCCCATTTACATGGCCGGTTCCGTATTTCTCAGGTGTTCGTGAAAAGAGTTTCGATTGTTGATACGCAACAAATGAGGCGATCGCTGCGCCGGCACCGGGAATCACACCAATAAAAAGGCCGAGCAAACTTGTCCAGACGATCTCTTTCCATTCTCTTAGCGTTTGCCATATACCCTCGAATGTTGCTTCCCAGCTTCGTTTCTCAACACTATTTGCACCTTTTGACACTATGGTCTTTCGTTCAATAATTACAAACGCTTCGGAAATTGCAAACAGACCGACCAATGCCGGTATCAGAGGGACCTTGTCGTAGAGTTCGAGAAATCCAAACGTACCTCGAGGTGTTTCGTAAACCACATCGGCGCCTATATAACCAAGCATCAATCCAAAGAATCCTGCAATGAGGCCTTTGATGGTATCGGCTGCAGAAATAGTAGCGATTAGCGAAATACCAAACAGCATGACCACAATCATCTCTACACTGTGCAGATGAAAAGCAACACGTGATAGCCAGGGTATAAGCATCAATGCTGCAACCGTTGTGATTAATCCCCCAAGCACTGAAGACACAAACGAAATTGCAAGCGCCTGCTGGCCCCGGCCACTGGTGGTCATAGGGTAACCATCCAGAGGTGTTGCGGCCGCACCGGCGGTACCCGGAATATTAACCAGAATGGCAGGGATACCTGCACCTAGACGAGAAGAAGTGTATAGCGCGACCATGAAAATCATCGCCGTCACCGGTTCCATTGTCAGGGTCAATGGCAATAACACAATAATGGTATTCGCAGCACTGAAACCGGGTATGGCACCCACCATCACACCCAGCAAAGTTGCTGGTAGAATCACCCACCAATAAGACAGTGTGGCACCGAGTATAGATACGAAACTACCGAAGTCGGGGCTCACTGTAACCACCCCTTGATCAGGTTTTCAATCGGACCAAATGGAAAACGGGTTTTGAATATGTGTATAAATGATACGTAGCCAACCACTGTACAGATAAGCGCTACGAAAAAAGCTCGAGCGAAAGACGTTATTTTTCGTTCTGATAATACAATGATGCTAAGAAAAATTAATAAGAACGTGGCAATACTAAAACCAAGCCGAGGCATCAAAAAGACATAGAGCATGGTCAGCACGAACAAAATTGCGCGCTTAGTGTTCACCCCGCTATTTGCGCGCAACCCACCAAGTGCATCTGAAAAACCAAGGTATTCGCGGCCCGCCTTAATACGATACGCCGTGCGCACACCAAAAGCGATAATTGATAACACCAACAAGGCACTGACAAGCATGGCACTTGCCTGCGCTATCCACGGAACCTCCGTAATAGTTGTGAGGTAATAGATGGCAAATGCCAGGGCGAGTGCCGGAATGATAAGTTCCGGCAACACGTTCCTGGGCGGACGCTCAGTCTGCTTTCGCATGTGTTTTTAAAATCCAGAAAATCGAAAACAGCTTCGAATCACAAACAACGTTTAGAAACTGGACAGCCAATATTTAGCCTTTTAGAAGGTCTCGATACTCCTTACCCACAGCAGTAATATTGCTGACGTAGTCGGCGCAAGCGTCCGCACCACCTGGTGCAATGAATTCCCATGGTGCCTTTGCAGCAATAACGGCTTCTTTGTAAGCGGGATCTTCGAAGACTTTCATGCCCGAACTGACAAGTGTTTCGTATCGGTCCGGATGTTTGTCAACAGCCGCCTTCTTGATGCCAAAAGCTCGTGCACCGGCGGCCAGCGGTGGAATGCCCAAGTCATATTCTGAATTCACAAGAACCGCATTCGGTAACTTGTCAGGTAATGCATTGTTTTCTTCAAACAATCCAATCACATTCACTCCCTTTCTGCCCATTACCGATGTGACTGGCAACACGCCCAGATCAACCTCACCGGTCAATACGCCATTGCGAGTGTTTTTACCACCAGACAATGGAATCAGGTTAACCTTCATGCCGGTTTTATTTGCCAACACCAACAGGCCAAGTGATGCAGGATGCGCAAGACGACTGGTACCTACGTTGAGTGTACGTTTTTTACCTTCTGCGATGACATCCTCAAGTGTTTTCATGTCACTTTCGGTATTGATGAAAATACTGCCGGGATCGGCATCTACCCGCATAAAATAGAAGTACTCGTCTAACGCGAAGGTCGGCTCTTTCACAACCCAGTTCAATACCTCAGGTCCCATGTTGCCAAAAATAAGATCATGTGCATCATCACTTGCTTTGCCCATGTAAGTTTCATAACCGACGCGCCCGGCGGCACCAGGGTAAAACTGCGGTTCGAGTTCTGCATTCAGGTGATTTTTCCAGACTCCGGAAAAACTTCTGAAGTTACGGTCAGCACCACCACCTGCTCGTGTAGGGATATAGACCTCGAGAGTGCGTTCGGGAAATTCTGCAGCATGAATACTTTTTGCGAAAATGCCAGACATACCAGCCATCGCTATCGCGGTTGACGACCTTAATAAACGCCGTCGGGTCATTCGATCGAATGTAGCCATATTTCCTCCTAAAACAGTTGCTGGATAGCGCCGACATGGCGACGAACCCTTTTTGGATAGCTACGCGTATGGCCCTGATTTATGAATGTGCTTTTAGACAAAGCAAGCGAAACAATCTAATCGGATTCGGGCGATCGCCTATTAGTTTCTATTAGACTCTTCTTAGTCTCACCACACTGTTAAAAAGGACCACTTCAGGAAGTGAAAAGTTAAATGAAGGGTGTTGTCGATAAAAACCCGCGCTATCTTCCTACAATAAATCATATATAGATTTCAGTGTCAATCTAAAGAATACGCTTTCGATCAGATAGATCACTTACGAAAATTTGCTGGAAATGCATACATTTTCTGTAGGCAGAGTTCACCTGTTATCGGTTGCGAGCCTATATCAGCTTTGGTTGAAAGGGGTTTCTGAAGGCTAATTAGTGCCCATTCAGAAACCAAGTGCTACTGTGAACCACCGAATGCACGCTATCTTTCACCGACTACATGTACCGACCCCTCACTTTAAAATACCTTATCGATAAAATTATTCTCAAGTTTGTCCTTAGGCTAAGAGCTTCAACACTTTGCTACTGGCCTGAGATGGGTGATTCTAAAAGTTCCGGTACAACTGTACTCCAGACATACGCTGGTCGCACTTATATCTGGAAAATTTAAGAAACTTATAACAGGATGATGGGTATTCTCTCGCCTGCAACGGGATTCAAAGCTTGAATTGTTGTGGTCTGACACGTAAGAGTTACGGAACACCGGTAGGTGGTATCCCATGTATTTTACTGGATTTTTTCAGTATCGCCGACCCCAGCCATCGAGCATTCCGTCGATCAAAACAATTGGTGTAAGTTCTTCTTCATCTATTATTCCGTTATCACTTAAAAAAACCCGTGTAATAGTAAAATATCTCAAAATACTTTCCATTTGATGAAAATGACGTCGTTGTGTGCGGGTTATTAAACTCCTTCGCTATTGAATTTTTTGCGCCATCAGCCTCTTTCTTATCCAGGGCTTTGACAGGTTTTGTTCCCATAGTACTAAGCACGTCAGAGCGGTTCATGCCTTCGCGTAAATTGAGTAGCTTATCTTTATTTTATTTTGTTATAACGCGAATAGTAAGATCCGCTTTTGTTGTAGCGCTACTATTAGTG